>NZ_JACSJM010000004.1:0-210163 GCF_018617125.1 Exiguobacterium sp. s181 | reverse complement strand
TTCCCATGCCGAACACGGAAGTTAAGCGTCTCAGCGCCGAAAGTAGTTGGGGGATCTCCCCCTGTGAGGATAGGACGTTGCCAGGCAAACGGTGGTTCTGGAGCATTCGCTCAAGGGCCGCCGTTTTTTCATATCATCGATTCAGCTTAGTGGAAGAGAGGACGTAAGAAGCAATGGCTAAGAAGATCAAAGTATATGTCGAACCAAATGAAACGGTCAGTGAATGTTTAGATCGAATCAACGAAATGGGTTATCGTCCTATACGCCGTATTGAAAAGCCCGTCTTTGAGCAAACGGGAGCCAAAGATGAACCTGTCCATTCCCATCAATCGATTTTATTTGAATGCGTCTCTAAAGAATCCTAATGCCAAGCCGTCACACAATCTGCGTGACGGCTTTTTTATGTCTCAAAATGAATGTTCGCGTTCAAAGCATCGATCTCCAAGCGCATCCAATAAAGTTTGAGCTCGTTTTTCTATCTTTTTAGGAAGATTCTCTTTACTAAAGTATTCAAGAGCCAAACTTTCACCATCTTCCATGACGAGCGCTCCATGTACTCTTTTCGCCTGGTATAAATGAATGACACCGTATGTCTCGTCTCCGTTTGGATATTTGAAGTAACCATCTGAACCGGAAAAGACTTGGATTAATTCAAATTGCTCAGCGAGAAGTCCAGTTTCTTCTTCTAATTCTCTTGCAGCGACTTCTTCCAATGTTTCTCCGAGTTCCATCGATCCTCCTGGTAATCCCCAGTCAAGTGTATCCGATCGGAATTGCATCAGTACCTCTTGCTTTTGATTGATGACCAAAATGGTCGCTCCCACACTGATGATCGGACGGTTGCCAATCACTTCTCTAAGACTCGATATGTAACTCATCGAACTCCCCCTTTTCAATAGCATACATTATCGGAGAAAATTGTGCTGATAACATCCAAAAAGCGAACGATAAATATTCAGACAATTAAAATGTTCGCAGTTTATTGACATGTTTTCAAAGAACAAGGTACGATAGGCGTGTGAGATAAGAAAAATAAATAGTGCTCCATATAATCGCAAGGAAATGGCTTGCAAGTTTCTACCTGATCACCGATTCTGATCAGACTATGGGGTGTAGCGGACGTGTATTTGTCATGCCTATACCCTAAACTGATTGTCGGTTTAGGGATTTCTTTTTGTAAGGGGGACATTGGGAATGAACGTAGCAGTTGGAGTAATCATGGGAAGTTCATCTGATTGGGAGACGATGAAACATACATGTGACGTGTTGGATGAATTACAGATTCCATATGAAAAACAAGTCGTATCAGCTCACCGTACACCAGACCTTATGTTCGAATATGCTGAAGAGGCACGAGGCAGAGGCATCCAAGTGATCATTGCGGGTGCTGGTGGGGCAGCCCACCTTCCTGGAATGGTCGCTGCGAAAACGACACTTCCTGTCATCGGTGTCCCGGTTCAGTCGAAAGCACTCAATGGAATGGATTCGCTCCTCTCCATTGTTCAGATGCCTGCAGGAGTTCCAGTAGCAACTGTTGCCATCGGAAAAGCGGGAGCAACGAATGCAGGATTATTGGCTGCTCAAATTCTCAGCATCCACTCCACAGACATTACAAATCGACTTGATGCATTTCGTGAGAAGAAACAAGAGATGGCGATGCGAGGAACGGAGGAGTTGGTCTGATGAGAATCGGAATTTTAGGTGGAGGACAACTTGGACGGATGATGTCACTCAGTGCGAGTGCAATGGGATACACGACACTTTGTCTTGACCCGAACCCCAATGCACCGACTGCTCAAGTGGCAGATTCAATTGTTGCCTCATTTGATGATGTGAATGCCGCAAAAGAACTCGCTGCTCGTTCAGACGTTGTGACTTATGAATTTGAGAACATCGATACGGAAATGATTGCAGCCATCGAAGAAAAATGCCCACAAGGTATGGACGTGTTGAAGGCGACGCAACATCGCATCTTAGAGAAACAGATGATTGAATCAGCAGGACTACGTGTCGCACCGTATGTTTCGGTACGTACGGTTCGAGATGTACGGCAGGCATATGAGAAGCTCGGCTTACCTTTTGTCATCAAAACGTGTCGCTTCGGTTATGACGGGAAAGGGCAGACGGTCATTCGGTCGGAACATGACCTTCAGACATTCGTTGAACATTTTGTCGAGCAGGAATATGTCGCCGAAGCTTGGTTGCCATTTGAAAAAGAAATTTCAGTCATTGTGACGAGAGGGTATGACGAAACGTCGACATTCCCAATCAGTGAAAACATTCATCACAACAACATCCTACATTTATCGATTGTACCGGCTCGCGTATCAAATGAGATTCGAGAGGATGCAAGACACCTCGCTCTCCAGCTTGCAGACCATATCGGCTTAATGGGAACGCTCGCTGTCGAGCTGTTCGTCATGGCGGATGGCCGTCTATATGTGAATGAGCTTGCGCCGCGTCCGCACAACTCCGGGCACTACACGATTGATGCTTGTGAAACCTCACAATTTGAACAACACATTCGAGCCGTGACCGGGATGCGCCTCGGACGGACGAGATTGACATCGCCTGTCGTCATGGTCAACCTTCTCGGCGAGCATATGCCACGACTTCATGTCAAAGCATTGCCATCGAATGTTAAACTACATCTGTATGGAAAAGATGAAGCGAAGACAGGTCGCAAAATGGGACATTTGAACGTCCTTGGTGACACGGTCGAAGAAGCGCTTCATACCATCGAACAACTGGCAATTTGGAAGGAGACCGTTTTATGATTTCACGCTACACCCGCCCAGAGATGGCAAACATTTGGACTGATCAGAACAAATTCGAGGCTTGGTTAAAAGTTGAACTTTATGCCTGTGAGGCTTGGAGTGAACTCGGTATCATCCCGAAAGAAGATGTACAAGTTCTTTGGGACAAGGCATCGTTTGATGTTGATCGGATTCTAGAGATTGAACAAGAGACACGTCATGATGTGATCGCGTTCACTCGTGCCGTTTCTGAGACACTCGGAGAAGAGAAAAAATGGGTGCATTACGGATTGACGTCGACGGATGTCGTCGATACGGCACTCTCGTACTTAATCAAACAGGCGAATGATCTTTTAGAGGCCGATTTAGATCGCTTCATCGGTATTCTCGCAGAAAAAGCGAAAGCACATAAGTATGACATCATGATGGGACGTACCCACGGCGTGCACGCAGAACCGACCACGTTCGGTCTGAAGCTCGCCCTCTGGTATGAAGAGATGAAACGGAACAAAAAACGCTTCATGGCAGCTCGCGAAACGATTGAATTCGGGAAGATGAGCGGAGCGGTCGGGACGTTTGCGAATATCGACCCGTTCATCGAGTCATACGTCTGTGACAAGCTCGGTATCCAAGCTGCACCGATTTCGACACAGACTCTCCAACGTGACCGTCATGCCGAGTACATGTCAACACTCGCATTGATTGCCACATCGATTGAAAAGATGGCAACGGAGATTCGTGGACTTCAAAAAACAGAGACACGCGAAGTGGAAGAGTTCTTTGCGAAAGGACAAAAAGGGTCGTCGGCGATGCCGCATAAACGTAACCCAATCGGTTCTGAAAATATGACGGGTCTTGCACGCGTCATTCGCGGTCATATGATGACAGCATACGAGAACGTCCCACTCTGGCATGAACGTGATATCTCGCACTCATCAGCAGAACGAATCATCATTCCGGATGCGACGATTCTTCTCAACTACATGTTGAACCGTTTCGGTAATATCGTGAAGAACTTGACGGTCTTCCCGGACAACATGCGTCGCAACATGGACCGTACGTTCGGAATCATCTTCTCGCAACGGATCTTACTCGGTCTCATCGAGAAGGGCTGGTCACGTGAAGCGGCATACGACGCGGTTCAACCGAAAGCGATGCAGGCATGGGAAGAAGAGACGATGTTCCGTACATTGATTGAAGAGGACAAAGAGATGGGCGCACTCTTTACGAGTGAAGAGCTCGATGAGTTGTTCGACCCGCGTTATCACGTACGCCGTGTCGATACGATTTTTGAACGCTGTGGTTTGTAATCGTTGAGGGGCGACAAGCCCCTCTCACTTTTAAGGGGGAACGGTTCAGATGAAAGCAATTTATGAGGGCAAGGCGAAGGCGTTATTTGAGACAGAAGAAGCGGGTGTGCTTCGTGTGTACTATAAAGACGATGCGACAGCATTCAATGGAGAAAAGAAAGAGTCGATTGATGGGAAGGGGATTTTAAACAATGCCATCACGACCCAGTTGTTCGAATTGATGCATGACAACAAGATTCCGACGCACTTTATCAAACGAATCTCAGAGCGAGAACAGTTGGTCCGCCGTGTCGACATCATCCCGTTAGAGGTGGTCGTCCGCAACGTCGCGGCCGGTAGTCTAGCGAAACGTCTCGGTTGGGAAGAGGGAACACCGCTCCTCGCACCGATTGTCGAGTTTTATTATAAAGACGATGCACTTGGAGACCCAATCCTCACAGAAGATCATATTCGATTATTGCAAGTTGCCACACACAAAGAAGTCGAAACATTGCGACAACTCGGGCTTTGGGTAAACGATGTCTTGCTCGATTTCTTTAGTCAACACGGCATCGACGTGATCGATTTCAAACTAGAGTTCGGAAAAGTGGATGGGACGATCATTTTGGCGGATGAAATCTCACCGGATACGTGCCGTCTCTGGGACAAAGAAACGAAACAGAAACTTGATAAAGATGTATTCCGTCGCGATTTAGGTTCTTTGACTGAGACGTATGGACAATTGTTAACACGCATAGGGGGAAACGGACAATGAAAAAAGTAAATGTGTATGTGACATTACGTGAAAGTGTACTCGACCCACAAGGAGTTGCCGTAAAAGGCGGGCTCGAACATCTCGGATTCGCTGGAGTTGAATCGGTGCGGATCGGGAAAGTCATCGAGCTTCAAGTAGCGGACGACACGACAGAAGCCATGGTCAAAGAGATGTGTGAGAAGTTACTCGTCAATACGGTCATTGAGAATTTTGAAATCGAGATGGGGGTACTCGCATGAAGTTTGCGGTCATCGTCTTTCCAGGATCAAACTGTGACCTCGACATGTACCATGCGGTAAAAGATGTGCTCGGGGAAGAAGCGGAATACGTGTTCCATACGGAAACCTCACTTGAAGGATTTGATGGAGTCCTCTTACCAGGTGGTTTCTCATACGGAGACTACTTGCGCTGCGGGTCAATCGCCCAGTTTTCACCAATCATGGCTGAAGTGAAGCGTTTCGCGGAAGAAGGACGCCCGGTTCTTGGCGTATGTAACGGATTCCAAGTGCTCGTCGAAGCGGGACTCCTCCCAGGTGTATTGATGCGAAACCGCGATTTGAAATTCATGTGTAAGACCGTCGACCTTGTCGTCGAAAACAACGAGACGATGTTCACAAGTGAGTACGCGGCACAGGAAACGATTCGCGTGCCAATCGCACACGGTGAGGGCAACTACTACTGTGACGAGACGACACTCGAGACATTGAAGGCAAATGGCCAGATTGCGTTCACCTATAAAGAGAACCCGAACGGATCGGTCGAAAACATCGCCGGCATCACGAACGAGGCAGGGAACGTACTCGGCATGATGCCACACCCGGAGCGTGCGGTCGAAGCGTTGCTCGGTGGGGAAGACGGTAAACGGTTATTCACGTCAATCGTAAAATGGGGGGCACGACATGTTACTTACAACTGAACCGACAGCTACACAAATCCGTGATGAACGGATCTATGCCACGATGGGATTATCGGACGACGAATACGCGCTCGTCGTCTCACTGCTTGGCCGGGAACCGAATTATACAGAGATCGGTCTCTTCTCGGTCATGTGGTCTGAACACTGTTCGTACAAAAACTCGAAACCGGTGCTCCGGAAGTTTCCGACAACCGGCAAGCACGTCTTACAAGGACCAGGAGAAGGGGCTGGAATCGTCGACATCGGAGACGGTCAAGCCGTCGCCTTTAAAATCGAGAGTCATAATCATCCATCCGCGATCGAGCCTTATCAAGGAGCGGCGACTGGGGTGGGCGGAATCATCCGTGACATCTTCTCGATGGGCGCCCGTCCGATCGCTTTATTGAACTCACTCCGTTTCGGAGATTTGAACGAATCACGTGTGAAACATTTATTCGGTCATGTCGTATCCGGCATCGCTGGATACGGGAACTGCGTCGGCATCCCGACTGTCGGTGGGGAAGTCGCCTTTGACCCGGCTTACTCAGGAAACCCGCTCGTCAACGCGATGTGCGTCGGCTTCATCCGTCATGAAGACATTCAAAAAGGAATCGCGGAAGGTGTCGGAAACTCGGTCATGTACGTCGGAGCGACGACAGGGCGTGATGGAATCCATGGTGCCACGTTCGCTTCTGAAGAACTCGGAGAAGACGCGGACGAGAAACGTCCGGCCGTCCAAGTCGGGGACCCGTTCATGGAGAAACTTTTGATCGAAGCGTGTCTCGAAGTCATCAAACATCCTGCGCTTGTCGGGATTCAAGACATGGGCGCAGCCGGATTGACGTCATCGTCAGCAGAGATGGCATCAAAAGCAGGGATGGGAATCGAGATGAACCTAGACCTCGTCCCACAACGTGAGACAGGCATGACACCTTACGAGATGATGCTTTCGGAATCGCAAGAGCGGATGCTTCTCGTCGTCAAAGCTGGACATGAAGACGAAATCGAAGCAATCGTCACGAAGTGGGGACTTCATGCAGTCAAAGTTGGCGAAGTCATTGAAGAAAAAGTACTTCGTCTCGTTCATCAAGGGGAAGTCGCGGCCGAAGTACCGGTCGATGCACTCGCAGAAGACGCACCGGTCTATCATAAACCGTCTAAAGTTCCAGCATATTATGAAGCATTCCAAGCGATGGAGCCGGTCACACCAGTCGTCGAAGATGTGATGACGACATGGAAAGACGTCCTTGCGATGCCGAGCATCGCCTCGAAACGTTGGGTGTATGAGCAATATGACCATATGGTACAAACGTCGACAGTCGTCGCACCGGGTAGTGATGCCGCGGTCATTCGCATTCGTGAAACGGAGAAGTCGCTCGCGATGACAACAGACTGCAATGCGAAATATGTCTATCTCGACCCACGTGTCGGTGGAGCCATCGCTGTCGCGGAGGCGGCACGAAATATCGTCGCAAGTGGTGCAGAACCACTCGCCTTGACGGACTGTCTCAACTTCGGGAGCCCGGATAAACCGGAAGGGTTCTGGCAGCTCGACCAAGCCGTCGAAGGAATGGCAGAAGCGTGTCGTACGCTCGATACGCCAGTCATCGGAGGGAACGTATCGCTTTATAACGAATCAAACGGACAAGCCATCTACCCGACACCGGTCGTTGGAATGGTCGGGCTCATCGAGAAACCAGAACATATTACGACATCGTTTGCGAAACAAGCGGGAGACGTCGTCTTCTTACTCGGTGAGACAAAAGCAGAGTTTGGCGGAAGTGCCCTTCAGATGTTGCAAGACGGAAAAGTGAGCGGTCATGCACCGACACTCAATCTTGAAGAAGAACGTCAGACACAAAAGGCGTTGCTTCACGCTATCCGTGAAGGTCTGGTCACGGCGGCACATGATGTATCAGAGGGGGGTCTTGCGGCAGCGTTACCGGAACTGGTCTTTGGAACAGGGTTCGGCGTGGACGTGACGATTGACACAGATCTCGTGACGGCGCTATTCAGTGAATCACAGTCACGTTTCCTCGTGACGGTCGACAAGGCACATGCCGAGGCATTCGCGAGCATGACGAACGGAAAAGCAATCGGGACAGTTACAGAAACATCCACTCTTGTCGTTCGCGCAAGCGACCGCTTGATTGAAATGGACGTGAAAGAGTTAGAGCGTGTATGGGAAGGAGCTATTCCATGTTATATGACATCCGAGGCATGAACGAGGAATGCGGCGTCTTCGGTGTGTTCGGTCACATCGAAGCGTCACACCTAGCCTATTACGGACTTCACAGCTTGCAACACCGTGGCCAAGAAGGAACAGGAATCGTCACGGCAGACGGAGAGCGTCTCCACGCAAAACGTGGACTCGGACTCGTCACCGAAGTGTTTGACGAAACATCTCTCGACGCACTCACCGGGAACCATGCGATTGGACACGTCCGCTACTCGACGGCTGGCGGCAACACGCTCGAGAATGTTCAACCGCTCCATTTCAAGTCGTTGACTGGTGATTTGGCGATGGCGCATAACGGAAACCTTGTGAATGCGAACGAATTGAAACACATGCTCGAAGCGGAAGGCGCGATCTTCCAGACAACGTCCGACACGGAAGTCGTGGCCCACCTCATCAAGCGGAGTCGCGGCAATTCGTTGAAAGAACGGATCGCCGACAGCTTGGCCCGTCTCGTCGGGGCATTCGCATTCCTGTTCTTGACGGAAGATGCACTGTACGTCGGTGTTGACGTGCATGGGTTACGTCCATTATCACTCGGACAAACCGAAGACGGGGCTTACGTGTTCGCTTCAGAAACGTGTGCGTTTGACGTCGTGGGGGCGACGTACGTACGGGATGTGGAGCCAGGAGAATTGCTCATGGTCACGAATGAAGGCATCACGTCAGAGCGATTCAGTGAAGCGGCCGTCCGTGCCATGTGCTCAATGGAATACATCTACTTCTCAAGACCAGACTCCATCATCGATGGCATCAACGTGCATACGGCGCGTAAGGCCATGGGGAAAAAGATGTTTGAAGAAGCACCGGTCGAAGCGGATGTCGTGACAGGTGTTCCGGATTCGAGTATTTCTGCGGCAATCGGCTATGCTGAGGCGAGCGGAATTCCTTACGAAATGGGACTCATTAAAAACCGTTACGTCGGACGGACGTTCATTCAACCGTCCCAGGAATTACGGGAGCGCGGGGTGAAGATGAAGTTGTCAGCGTTACGCGGTGTCGTAAACGGGAAACGCGTCATCATGGTCGATGATTCCATCGTCCGTGGAACGACGAGTCGCCGAATCGTCACGTTACTACGAGAGGCAGGCGCGACGGAAGTGCATGTGCGCATCACGTCACCACCGATCAAACATCCGTGTTACTACGGAATCGATACATCCACCAAGGAAGAGTTAATTGCGGCAACCAAATCCATTGAAGAAATCAGAGAAGAGATTGGTGCCGATTCACTAGCGTTCCTCACATTGGATGGAACGGTCGAAGCCATCGATCGTCCATTCGAAGGAGCACTACGCGGGCAGTGTGCTGCATGCTTCACGGGACTTTATCCGACTGAACTTGCAGAACTCGTGACAGAGACAAAGGCTTAAGGGGGAAAAGCGATGAGCGTTCGTTATGAACAAGCGGGTGTGAATTTAGAAGCAGGGTACGAGGCCGTATCCCGTATGAAACGTCATGTCGCTCGGACAATGCGTCCGGAAGTGATGACAGGACTCGGTAGTTTCGGAGCGATGATTGACCTCGGTTCGATGAACATGAAACATCCGATTCTCGTGAGCGGGACTGACGGGGTCGGGACGAAACTGAAATTGGCGTTCGCGCTCGACCAACACGACACGATTGGAATCGATTGCGTCGCCATGTGCGTCAACGATTGTCTCGTGCATGGAGCAGAACCGCTCTATTTCCTCGACTATATTGCGACCGGGAAAGCAGAACCGGCCAAACTGGAAAGAATCGTCGCCGGTGTTGCGGAAGGGTGTGTCCAAGCCGGTTGTGCGCTCGTCGGTGGCGAAACGGCTGAGATGCCAGGGATGTATCCGGATGGCGAATATGACATCGCTGGATTTGCGGTCGGTGTCGTAGAGAAAGAGGACTTGCTCGACGGTTCGACGATTCAGGATGGGGATGTCGTGCTCGGACTTGCATCTTCAGGCGTCCACTCGAACGGGTTCTCGCTTGTACGTCATATCGTCGAAGCGCAAGGTCTTCATTATACGGACGAGATTGCGATGCTCGATACGACACTCGGGAACGCCTTGCTGTTGCCGACACGGATTTATGCCGAAGCGGCGAAAGCGGCCATTTCGACAGGCAAGGTTCAAGGGATGGCACACATCACAGGTGGTGGCTTCTATGAGAATGTGCCTCGCATGTTGCCAGAAGGTCTTGGCATCACGTTCGATGCGTCGAGTTGGCCGAGTCTTCCTGTATTCGACTGGCTCGAACAAGTCGGGAACATCTCGAAGCAAGAAATGTTCAACGTCTTCAATATGGGAATCGGGTATATGATCACGGTACGAGCTGAAGATGTGGAACTCGTCGAAGCGGCGCTTGAACGTGTCGGGGAGACTGCGCACCGAATCGGGAAAGTCGAGAGTCGTCCAGGCATCCGGATTTCAGGAGTGGACCAATGAAACGATTTGCCATCTTTGCGTCAGGATCGGGAAGTAACGCCGAAGCAATCTGGCAAGCGATCGCCGATGGTCATTTGTCTGCTGAATGTGTGTTGCTCGTGACGGACAAACCAGAAGCTGCTGTTCTCGATCGAGCGGAGCGTCACGGGATTCCGAGTTTTTCGTTTACACCGAAGGCGTACGCGTCAAAAGAAGAGTTCGAGGAAGAGATTCTCGTCCTGCTCCGTACGCTTCGTGTAGACTATATCGTGTTGGCGGGGTATATGCGCTTGATCGGTAATGTGTTACTATCCGCATATCCGAATCGCATTCTAAACATTCATCCATCGCTTTTACCCGCTTTTCCGGGTAAAGACGCGATCGGACAGGCGCTTGACGCCAACGTACCGACGAGTGGTGTGACCGTTCATTATGTGGATGCGGGGATGGACACGGGTCCGATCATCGCACAGGCGTCTGTCGAGATTGAAGGGTGTGACCGCACCGAGGCGACGCGTCGCATTCAGACGATCGAGCACCAACTGTATCCGCGCGTATTACAACAAGTGTTGAATCAACAGGAGGTTTTCAAGTGAGAGCATTATTAAGTGTTTCTGATAAAACGGGAATTGTCGAACTCGCGACCGTCTTGCATGAGGCGGGCATCGAGCTCATCTCAACAGGTGGGACCGAGGCTGCGCTTCAACAGGCAGGATTGCCAGTCAAGAACATTTCGGAAGTGACATCGTTCCCTGAAATGTTAGACGGCCGTGTCAAAACGTTGCACCCACTCGTTCACGGGGGCTTGCTCGGACGTCGCGACCTCGATACGCATGTCGCACAAATGAAAGATCATCACATCGAACCAATCGATTATGTCGTGGTCAATCTGTATCCGTT
Source organism: Exiguobacterium sp. s181 (assembly GCF_018617125.1). Lineage (GTDB taxonomy): Bacteria > Bacillota > Bacilli > Exiguobacteriales > Exiguobacteriaceae > Exiguobacterium > Exiguobacterium profundum. The sequence goes on along the minus strand of NZ_JACSJM010000004.1, from coordinate 198,913 downwards.
CAAGGAGACGATTGCGAAAGAGAATACGACATACGAAGAAGCGATTGAAAACATTGATATCGGTGGACCGAGCATGTTGCGTTCGGCTGCGAAAAACCATGCGAGTGTCACCGTCGTCGTGGACCCGAGTGATTATACACTCGTCGCCGAGGAAGTACGTGGAGGCGGTACATCGTTTGAAACACGTCAACGTCTTGCGACGAAAGCGTTCCGACATACGGCTGCCTATGACGCGTTGATTGCTGACTACTTAGGTCGTCAAATCGGCGAAACGTTCCCAGAGCAGTTGACGGTCACGTATGAAAAAGTTCAAGACCTTCGTTACGGAGAGAACCCACACCAACAAGCGGCGTTTTATAAGACACCGTTATATGACGGGATGACACTTGCGAATGCGACACAGCTTCACGGGAAAGAGCTCTCGTATAACAACATTCAAGATACGAATGCAGCCCTTGAAGCACTCAGTGAATTGACTGAGCCGGCGGCAGTCGTCGTCAAGCACATGAACCCGTGCGGCGTTGCAGTCGGACGGACGATTTCTCAAGCGTTCGAACGTGCCCATGCGGCCGACCCGGTCTCAATCTTTGGTGGAATTGTCGCCTTAAACCGTGAAGTCGATCTTGAGACGGCAGATGCCCTTCGCAACATCTTTTTAGAGATCATTATTGCCCCATCCTTTAGTGAGGCAGCACTTGACCGATTGAAAGAGAAAAAGAATCTTCGGTTGTTGACGTTAGATATGGGACAGATGACAAGCATGCGCCTTACGGCTGTCGCCGGAGGATTGCTCGTACAAGACGGGGATGACATGACACTCGATGATGCCTCATGCCAAATCGTGACGGATCGTCGCCCGACAGCAGCGGAATGGGAAGATTTGAAACTTGCATGGCGTGTCGTCAAGCACGTCAAATCGAACGCGATTGTCGTCGCAAAAGACGAGACGACGATTGGAATCGGTGCCGGACAGATGAACCGCGTCGGTGCAGCGAAAATCGCTTTTGAACAAGCCGGGGAACGCGCGTCAGGCGCGGCTCTCGGAAGTGATGCCTTCTTCCCGATGGCAGATACGGTCGAAGCGGCAGCGGCAGCGGGCATCACGGCCATCATCCAACCGGGTGGGTCGATTCGTGATGCCGAATCGATTGAAGCGGCAAATCGCCATGGCATTACGATGGTATTCACATCAGTCAGACATTTCAAACACTGAGAGGGGTTTGCGTCATGAACGTATTGGTCATCGGTCGAGGAGGACGCGAGCATGCGCTCGCATGGAAGTTGAAACAAGACGGGCATCACGTCTTCGTTGCACCGGGCAACGACTTCATGGAAGGGATGACGTGCGCGTCGATCCATGAAACAGACGTGGAGGAGCTCGCCCATTTCGCAGAAGAGAACGAAATCGAATGGACGATTGTCGGACCGGAGTCGTCGCTCATGGTAGGAGTCGTGGACACGTTCCGCGACAAAGGGCTGAACATCTTTGGACCGACGAAAGCGGCTGCCTTACTCGAGGGAAGCAAGGCATTCGCCAAAGAAGTCATGATGGAAGCCGGAATTCCGACAGCGGCATACGAAGCGTTCACGGATGCGGCATCGGCGCTTGCCTATATCGAGAAGCTCGGTGCACCACTCGTCGTCAAGGCGGACGGATTGGCTGCCGGTAAAGGCGTCACGGTTGCGTTCACGGTCGAAGAGGCAGAAGCTGCCGTACGTGATATTTTCACGACGGATAAATTTGGGCAACAGTCACAAGTCGTCATCGAAGAGTTCCTCGATGGGGAAGAGTTTTCGCTCATGGCGTTCGTCTCGGGAGAGCGTGTCATTCCGATGATCACCTCGCAAGATCATAAACGTGCCTATGACGGCGACAGGGGACCGAACACGGGTGGGATGGGCGCTTATAGCCCGATGCCACATCTTTCAAAGGACGTGTATGAGGAATCGGTGAAGACCGTATTAGAACCACTCGCGCAGACGATGGTCAAACGAGGCACTCCATTTGAAGGATTCTTGTACGCCGGTCTCATCTTGACGGCAAATGGACCAAAAGTCATCGAATTCAACGCACGTTTCGGTGACCCGGAAACGGAGGTCATCTTGCCGAATTTGAAATCGCCGCTCCTGGACGTGATTGAAGCGGTCGTTCGCCAAAAATCGTATTCGGTTGAGTGGATTGACGGATACACGATGGGTGTCGTCATTGCGGCCGAAGGGTATCCGGACCGACCAATCACGGGCCAGGTGTTATCAGGATTTGAGTCGCTTCCGAAAGATGTGCTTGTCTTCCATGCCGGCACGACAAAGAAGGGCGATCAAGTCGTAGGGAGCGGAGGTCGTCTACTCGTTGTGACGGCGACGAAGCCGACACTGCTTGAGGCGAAAACGGCTGTGTATGCGGCAATTTCACAACTCGATTTACCTGAAACGTTCTATCGATCGGATATCGGGGCGCGAGCGTTTGAACACATTATTTAAAGGATGGGTCAACCCATCCTTTTTTTCATGCGAAAAAAAGGAAATGCCGATATCCTGTTCTACAATAATAAAGTAGCTTGAAGAAGGAGGGTGGTCGGCCTGCGTGTTCAAACAAAATTATTTATTGCGATAGCCGTGAACATCGTACTCTTCATCGGTGTCATTTTATTCGTCATCAAACCGTATTTTGTAGAGAAAAGTATTGAACAGGACAGGGCGATGACCCGCGATCAAATCGAAAGTGTGTCAGAAGTGTTCGCCAATCACCGACTTATGCTCGAGCGGATTCTTGTCGATTGGTCAGTTTGGACGAATGCCTATGATTTTGTTCAAAATCAGAATGAAGCATTCATTGAAAACAACATGGGGGAAGAGACACTCGAAAACTTAGGGGTCGGCGCAATGATTTTCCTCGACCGTGATCGAAAGGTCGTCTACTCGGAGTTTACTCAATTTTATGAATTGGATCGTGAAGAGGACAAAGAGATCTTCACGAACGACTTGATCCGTTACGTCAACTCGTCAGGAATCAAACAAAGTGCGGTGTATGGCACCGATTTCGGTCCGGTCGTCTTCATGAGTCATCCGATTTTGAGAAGTGATGGGACAGGAAAGCCGGGTGGGACGCTCGTACTCATTCAAAAAATCGGTCCAGACTTCATGGCCGCGATGAGTGCCCAAGCAAAAACGAAATTATCGATCAGTCCTCTTTCACACCGGCAGTTGACGGTCGATGAAGACAATCAATTTGCACGTGTCTCGTTACCGCTTCAATCCGTCTATCAAGATGCGAACTGGGAACTCAACTTCTCGGTGAAGCGAATGTACTATACCAATACACAGACCATGTTAGAAACGGGGATGCTCGGGCTGCTTGTGCTCGGTCTTGGTCTATTGTTGACACTGTTTTGGTCGGTGAATCAAATTGTCACGAAACGATTGATGGGCATCGTCAACGAACTGAAATGGATCACGAAAGAACGGAATAGTCGGTTACGGATTCAGTTGCATCCAAATCAACAAGACGAGATTGAAGAGATGGCGATCAGCATGAACGAGGTGCTCGATGCACTCGAACAGACACAAAAAGAATCGTTGACGCGTGCCTTCCGAGATTCTTTGACCCGTCTTCCAAACCGATTGGCGGTCGAAGAGATGTTCGTGAGCTTACCGGAAACGACCCGGTCGATTGGAGTGATGGGAATCGATTTCGACAACTTCCGACGGATCAACGATCAATTTGGTCAGCGTATGGGAGATGCGATGCTGACGTTCTTTGCCTCTCGATTGATGTTTTATAAAGAGGATGGCTTCGTTGCAAGAATCGGAGCGGACGAGTTCATCTTGATTCATCCGGAATGGACGACCGAGGAGCTCATGATCATCGCCAATCAATTGGTGAAAGATTTGCGCGAATGGGGTTTGAAGCAAGGGATGAACCATTTGACCTTGAGTATCAGCATCGACGAATTGACTGGACCGACGCATCATTCCTATGAGGTGATGATGGCGCGACTCGATGTCGTCTTACACGAAGCCAAAGCATCCGGGAAAGATCAGATTCTTTCCTATCAGGAGATTAAAGATGGGAGTCATTACTTGCAGGCACTCGAAATGGAACGTGATTTACGTCATGCGCTGCGTCATGATGAGTTCGAACTTTATTACCAACCAATCGTCTCACCGCAGCCGTTTCAAGTTAGAGGAGTCGAGGCGTTGATTCGCTGGCACCATCCACAGAAAGGATTCGTCTCTCCCGGCGTGTTCATTCCGGTTGCGGAGCAACTCGGGCTCATCTCAGATGTGGGACGTTGGGTGCTTGTGCGCGCCATCACCGAGATTCAAGAGTACGCAGAGCGACTTGACTTATTTTTATCCATTAACGTCTCGAAACGTCAGATTTTAGACGGCTCGTTTTTAGAAGCGTTGGAGGAAACGATCGCTAAGACAGGATTTCCCCCACACCGGTTGCATGTGGAAATCACAGAGAGTGAAGTCGGTGGGAATGTGTATGAACTTCAACAATTCATTCAAGCGTTAAAGGCCATCGGTGTCAAAATATCACTTGATGACTTCGGTGTCGGAACATCGTCGCTTTCATACTTGCAATCCCTGTGTCTCGACATCGTTAAAATCGATCAAAACTTCGTGAAAGGGATTCCGGAGAATAAATTTGACCGCGCGCTGTTAGAAGGGCTATATCAAACTTTCCAAACGCTTGGACTCGAGATTGTCACGGAAGGGGTCGAGCGACCGGAACAGCTTGCGTTCGTATTAGAATATAGTGGTTCGCTCATTCAAGGTTATCATTACAGTAAACCGATTCCGGTCAATCAATTGCACCTGTACTTACGTAAAACCGTCATGACTCAAATTTGATGTAGGTGACTCTTCATAGGAAGAGTCGCCTTTTTTGTGAAAAATATATGTGAAATTTGTTACAATAGGGAACATAACTTGCGACCCATTCAGAGAAAAGGTAAACTTGAAACAGGTAAAGAAAACGCTTTCAAAATTATTCTTTTATAGCTTTGAAAGGGAAAAAGGGAGGATTGGGTTCGATGCCAACAAAAAGAACGGCGCGGGCACCGTGGTCTAAAGTGATGATTCGTTCACAACTTGAAGTCGTAGATCGATTGCGGCCACCTTCGCTCGTCTTACAAAACGCAACGTATTTGAACGTCTACGTAAAACAATGGAGAATCGCGAATATTTGGATTGAGGGAGATCGCATCGTGTATGTCGGTCCAGACTTACCAGAATCAGCGGTCGAAACGGTCGATGTGACAGGAAAGTATATTGTACCTGGGTATATCGAGCCTCACGCTCATCCGTTTCAATTATACAATCCGGCGACGTTGTCAAAATATGCAGGAGAGCGTGGAACGACGACGCTCGTCAATGACAACATGCTGCTTTTTTTACAAGAGAAAGAGCAAGCGTTTGCGCAACTCGATGCGATTCAACAATTGCCGACGAGTACATATTGGTGGGCCCGTTTGGATACGCAAACGGAGTTGGACCGGGAGAGCGTGGCTGTCGACTCGGAACGCATTCACGAGTGGTTTAACCATCCGGACGTCGTCATGGCAGGTGAATTAACGGCATGGCCGCGCGCCTTGAAGGGTGATGATGAGATGCTTCAGTGGATGCTTGACGCCGAAACGTGCGGTTTGCCGGTCGAGGGGCATTTTCCGGGGGCGTCGCCGAAGACATTGACTAAAATGGCGTTGATGGGAGTACACAGCGACCATGAGGCGATGACGGCGGAAGAGGCGTTCAATCGATTGGAACTAGGTTATACGACGACGCTTCGACATTCCTCGATTCGTCCGGACCTGCCGGAGATGATCCGTGATCTATTGGCAAATGGACTGACGGCGTTCGACCATCTCATGGTGACAACGGACGGTTCGACACCGGGCTTTTATGAGGACGGCATGCAGGATGCTCTTGTCCGCATTTTGATCGAAGCGGGATTACCGGCTATCGAAGCCTACCGGATTGTCTCTCATAACGTGGCTCGTCACTTTGACCTCGATCACATTTTAGGGGCGATTGCGCCAGGCCGTATCGCGCACTTGAACATTCTAGATGCCATCGAGGAACCGCGTCCGACGGCTGTGATTGCGAAAGGGCAATGGATTTATCGTGATGGGGTATCGCTTTTCCCGAACGAATTAGTGGAAGCAGTCCTCAATAAGATGCCGTCGACAGACGTTTCAATCGAACTGACGCCACAAGACCTATCTTTCAGCATGCCCGTCGGACTCGACATGATCAACTCAGTCATCATGAAACTGTTTAAAATTACGCATGACACGGGTCAAGATGCATTGCCGCGTGATGGAGACGAATCGTTTCTCATGTTGCTTGATAAAGAAGGGAAATGGCGATTGAACACAGTCTTGAAAGGTTTCGCCCGAGATTTTGGTGGACTTGTCAGTTCGTACTCGATCAGTGGAGACTACTTGATTCTAGGGAAATGTAAACAGGATATGTTACTGGCGTTCAAACGAATGAACGAGCTCGGAGGCGGGATTGTCCTCGTAGACCAGGGCGAAATCGTTGCCGAGATCCCGTTACCACTCTGTGGGATGACGTCGACGGAGCAACTCGAAACACTCATCGATCAAGAGAAACAGCTGCGAGACGAGCTCATGGCGAGGGGCTATCAGTTCGAAGATCCGATTTATACATTACTATTTTTAGCATCTACCCATTTGCCATATGTTCGGGCGACACCTCTCGGCATTTACGAAGTCATGAAGAAACAAGTACTATTTCCTGCGATTTTGCGATGAATAGTTGAGTCCGGGGCGCCCCTGCTTTAGAATGAGAAAGAAGTATGAGTAGAGAGGATGCTTGCGGATGCAACTCGATAAATTACGAGGTCGAGAGCTCGATCAATTGTTTGAAGCGATTTTGAAGCTCGAGACACTCGAAGACTGTTATCAATTATTCGAAGATTTAGCGACTGTTAATGAAATTCAAGCACTTGCGCAACGACTTGAAGTGGCGCGGCAAATTCGTGAAGGAAACACGTATCATAAAATTGAGGATGCGACAGGCGCCTCAACGGCCACGATTTCACGTGTGAAGCGATGCTTGAACTATGGGACAGGTGGATACGATCTCGCTCTTGAACGTCTACAACAAACAAAAGGTGACTCGTAAGAGTCATCTTGTTTTTGATGGAGGGGAGTGGCGAGATGCAACAGAAATTCATGAAACTGAACTTACAATTGTTCTTTCGAAGTTTAACACCGGTCCAAACACTCGTGTTAATTTATAGTGCGGCAGCGATTTTATCAGTTTTGCTCCTCGCCTTACCAATCGCCCATAAGCCTGGAGTGACGATCACGTTTACCGACCTTGTCTTCTTTGCGGTGAGCTGTGTCAGTGTCACCGGCCTGACACCGATTGTAGTCACCGATACCTTCTCCACGTTCGGCTTATTTATCATTCTGTTCATCGTCCAAGTGAGCGGTGTCGGATTGATCAGTTTGCACGTCATCATGTGGATCTTACTTGGGAAACGGATTGGGTTTAGGGAAAGACAACTGATTTTACGCGACCAAAACCAGACGTCCATGTCTGGTATTGTTAAATACATCACGGAAATCGTGATCACCGTTATCGCCATCGAGGCGGTCGGTGCCGTCGTGCTCGGGGTCCATTACTTAAATTATTTTGATACCATCGGAGAAGCCTTCTTACAAGGATTGTTCGGGTCGATCAGTGCGACGACGAATGCCGGGTTTGACATTACGGGAAGTTCGCTCGCGCCATTCCGTGAGGACCCATTCGTCATCTTTACGCAAATCGCGCTCATGACCGGTGGTGCCATCGGATTCCCGGTGCTTGTAGAGATTCGAACGTACTTGGTGAGCCGAATCACACGGAAACGTCACACGTTCCCGAGTCGATTCTCGTTGTTCACGAAATTGACGGTCTCAACCTTCTTTATTTTGATTGCCGTCGGTACGGTCGGCTTGTTCATCTTTGAATACAATAATGCCTTTAAGGACTTGCCGCTCTGGTTGGCACTTTCGGATTCGTTGTTCCAATCCGTGACGACACGAAATGGTGGTCTATCGACGGTCGATGTCAATCTATTCTCTGAAGCGAGCATGTTGCTCCTGTCCATCCTGATGTTCATCGGGGCATCTCCATCGTCTGTCGGTGGGGGGATTCGGACGACGACGTTTGCTGTAGCCGTTCTCGCTGTCATCGCCTTCATTCGCGGGGACTCGTCCATTAAAATTTTCGGTCGTGAAATCGTCCTTGAAGATATTTGGAAAGCGTTCGTGATCATTACGGTTTCGCTTGCCGTGTTACTATCAGGTGTCATGGTCATGGCTTATTTTGAGGATGCTTCGTTGACACGAATCTTATTCGAGGCGTGTTCTGCGTTCGGGACGACGGGTCTATCCGTCGGATTGTCTTCCGAGTTTAGTAACGTTGGAAAATGGGTGTTGACGATTCTCATGTTCATCGGCCGAATCGGCGTCATCGCCTTCATTCTCATCCTGCAACGGAGACAACCGAAGCGGATGTATAACTATCCAAAAGAATCAATCATCTTAGGATAAGGAGATTGTCATATGAAAGCATTTTGGATCAACTTCGGATACGTCTTCATTGTTCCGGTTCTTCCGTTTATCGCCATCGTCAATGGAACGGCACTCTGTTCACCGGACTCGCCGCTCCTTGACATACCGGTGCTCGGATTCTTTTTAGCGAATCCGCTCTGGTTCGTTCCTGTTTACGGTCTATTCGCCTTGCTTGTTGCGAAATGGTTGACGGATCGGGAACGGAATCGTACGGCACGTTCGTGACTTGCTTCGGCAAGTCTTTTTTTGTTGGAGAGATGCACGGGAGGAAAAAAATCGATACACTATAGAAGGATTCGATAGGAGGGAATGAGTTGGAATTTCAGACGTGGCGACATGTGTTTAAACTAGATCCGAATAAGGAGCTCACAGATGAGGCGCTCGAGGCGCTCATCCATTCGGGGACCGACGCCTTTTTGATCGGGGGAACGGATGGGATTGATGCAGAGAATACATTTGCGCTTTATGCGAGAGTCCGAGATGCCGGGATTCCAATCGCACTTGAGATTAGCCATCCTAGTCAAGTCATCCACGGATTCAATCATTACTTCGTGCCCACCGTGCTGAATGCAGGAACTCCGGAATGGATCATTGGTCATCATGCCCGTGCGTTTGAACGATTCGGCCATTTCTTTGATGCTCGTCTTGTCACGGCTCAAGGATATCTCGTCTTAAACCCGGAGGCGAAAGTCGCTGACGTGACGGAAGCGCGATGCGATTTGACGATCGAAGAATCCGTGGCATACGCGGAAGTTGGACATCACTTGTTCCGTCTTCCCTCGCTCTATATCGAATATAGTGGACGACTCGGGAATCCTGATGTCGTCAAAGAGATTCGTTTGGCGTTACCTGATGCACATCTCTTTTACGGTGGTGGCATTGAGGGAGAAGAGACGGCACGATTAATGGGTGCACATGTCGACACGATTGTTGTCGGCAATATCATTTATGAAGACTTAGCTGGAGCACTTGCGACTGTACGAGCACTCCGATAAAATAAGAACAAACGTTTGGAACAAGGAAGGAAACGATTATGTATAATCTTAGCGAAGAATTAGTTAAAGGGATGAACCCGGAACAAGCAGAAGCGGTGAAGCATACGGATGGCCCGCTGTTGATCATGGCGGGTGCAGGGTCTGGGAAGACTCGTGTCTTGACCCATCGTGTCGCCTATTTGATGGCGGCGAAGCAAGTGGCACCGTGGAACATTTTAGCGATCACGTTCACGAATAAGGCAGCACGAGAAATGAAAGATCGGATTGCCCGTCTTGTGGGTGGTGTCGCCGAAGACATTTGGATTTCTACATTCCACTCCATGTGCGTCCGGATTTTACGACGCGATATCGATCGCATCCGCTATGACAGGAGCTTTTCCATTTTAGATGCCTCGGATCAATTGACAGCAATCAAACAGGTGTTGAAAGAATTGAACCTCGATCCGAAGAAGTACGAACCGCGTACCCTTCTCGGGATGATTTCAAATCATAAAAATGAGCTGCGTACGGCGAAAGATGCGGCTGCCCTCGTCGGGAACAATCCGTACGAGCGAATCATCTCGGACGTCTACACAGCGTATGAGAAAAAGTTGAAACAAAACAATGTGCTCGACTTTGACGACTTGATCATGAAGACGATTCACTTATTTCAAGAAGCACCGGACGTGTTGGCGTTCTATCAGAAGAAATTCAAGTACATCCATGTCGATGAGTATCAGGATACGAACCGTGCCCAATATACGCTCGTCAAACTTCTCGCACAGGCACACGAGAATTTATGTGTCGTCGGGGATTCGGATCAGTCCATTTATCGTTGGCGCGGTGCCGACATCGCCAATATCTTGACGTTCGAGAAAGATTATCCGAGCGCCCATGTCATCTTGCTCGAACAAAACTATCGTTCGACGAAACGGATTTTAGAGGCGGCGAACGGTGTCATCCAAAACAACGCTTCCCGGAAAGAGAAGAACTTGTGGACTGAAAATGATGAAGGAGAGAAACTGTTGCTCCATGTCGCATCGGATGATCGCGACGAAGCGTTCTTCATCATGAACCAGATGAAAGAGCTGAAGATGGAAGGGATGGACTACGGACAGATGGCGGTCCTTTATCGGACGAACGCTCAATCACGTGGACTCGAGGAGATGCTCCTCAAATCGAACATCCCATACAAAATGGTCGGCGGGACGAAGTTCTATGAGCGAAAAGAGATCAAGGACGTCCTCGCATACTTGCGATTGATCGCCAACCCGGATGAGGACATCTCGTTCGTTCGCGTCGTCAATGAGCCGAAACGCGGAATCGGTGCCGCGACGATTGATAAACTAGGTGACTTTGCAGATATGCAAGGCGTCTCACTTATGGATGCGATTCGTGACATCGAATTGTCAGGCATCGCCCCACGCACTGCGACGAAACTCGCGGACTTCCGCCAAATGATGCTGGATTTACGGCAGATGGCGGACTACCTCTCCATTTCAGAACTCGTCGAAGAGGTATTGAAGAAAACAGGATATGAAGAGATGCTCAAAATCGAGAAGACGCTTGAAGCGGAAAGCCGACTCGAGAACTTGCAAGAGTTTCTGTCGGTCGCCCAAAACTTTGAGAAAGAGAGCGATGAACAGACGCTCGTCGCCTTCCTTACCGATTTGACGCTCGTCTCAGACCTCGATTCACTCGATGAAGTCGATGAGTCGCATCAAGTCACGTTGATGACGTTGCACTCGGCAAAGGGACTTGAATTCCCGGTCGTCTTCTTGATTGGAATGGAAGAAGGACTTTTCCCGCACAGCCGTGCCTTGAACGACGAGGAAGAGATGGAAGAAGAACGTCGTCTTGCGTATGTCGGAATCACCCGTGCCGAGAAGCGTCTCTATTTGACACGTGCCCAGTCACGGATGCTATATGGTCGCTTCCAAAACAACCCGGAGTCGAGATTCTTGCATGAGTTGCCGGAAACGTTGTTGGAGCGGTCCGGTAAGGCGAGAAAACCGATGCCGTGGAACCCGGTCGAGTCACCAGGGAAGTTACCGGTGAATGGCTTTAGTTCGAAACCGAAGCCGAAACTCGCCCAATCGTCCGGTGCCGAAACGGTCGGATGGAATGTCGGCGACAAAGCGAATCATAAAAAATGGGGACAAGGGACGGTCGTACAGACACGTGGTGAAGGCGACCAAGTCGAAGTCGACATCGCATTCCCGGAAGTCGGGATCAAGCGCCTATTGGCTAAATTTGCCCCTATCGAAAAAGCGTGAGGTGAGAATATGGAGATGGCAGAACGCGTAGAAGAGCTACGTCAAACGTTAAATCAATATGGTTACGAGTATTACGTACTCGACCGTCCGAGCGTGCCGGATTCGGAGTATGACCGATTGATGAACGAATTGATTCAAATCGAGACTGATTATCCTGAACTTCGAACACCGGATTCTCCGACGCAACGCGTCGGAGGGGCTCCGCTCGACGCATTCGTCAAAGTGACACATGACACGCCGATGCTCTCGCTCGGCAACGTCTTCTCGAAAGAAGAACTCGTCGAGTGGGTGGAGCGAATTGAGAAAGATCTCGGCTACACGCCGACATTCGTGGCAGAACTCAAATTTGATGGTCTCGCTGTCTCGTTAAAATATGAGAATGGCCGCCTCGTTCGTGGCGCGACGCGTGGGGACGGGACGACGGGGGAGGACATCACGCAAAACTTGAAGACGATTCGTTCCATCCCTCTCCGATTAAATGAGGACGTGACGTTTGAAGTGCGAGGTGAGGCGTACATGCCGAAACGTTCGTTTGAACAATTGAATGATGAACGAGAACGTAACGGCGAGCCACTTTTCGCAAATCCGAGAAACGCTGCTGCCGGTTCACTTCGACAACTCGACTCAAAAATTGCGGCGTCAAGAAATTTGGCGTTCTTCGCATACGGTTTGGTGTCGCAAGACGATCTCGTCGCGTCACATGACGAATCACTCGATTATTTGAAACGACTCGGTGTCGCAGTGAGCGGAGATTATACAACATGCCAGACGGCGGATGAACTGTGGGATTACATTGAGACATACGTGACAAAACGGAGTGACCTCCCATATGAAATTGATGGGATTGTCATCAAAGTGGCCGGTTATGAAGAACAAGAACAACTTGGTTTCACCGCTAAAAGTCCGCGCTGGGCCGTCGCGTACAAGTTCCCGGCAGAAGAAGTCGTGACGACGATCGAGGACGTCGATTTTAGTGTCGGTCGTACGGGGAAGGTCACACCACGGGCACGATTTGCCCCGGTTTCTGTGGCAGGTTCGACCGTGACGTATGCGACGCTTCACAATGAAGATTTTATAAAGGAAAAAGATCTTCATATCGGTGACCGAGTCGTCATCAAAAAAGCAGGAGATGTCATTCCGGCCGTCGTATCGGCACTGGCGAGTGAACGGAGCGGGGAAGAGCGGGTGATTGAATTCCCGACGCATTGTCCGGCGTGTGGGTCGGAGTTGATTCGACTCGAAGGAGAGGCGGATCATCGTTGCGTCAATCCGGAATGTCCGGCTCAACTGCTTGAAGGACTCATCCATTTCGTGTCGAGACAAGCGATGAACATCGACGGGCTCGGCGAGAAAGTCATCACGCAGCTTCACGAAGCAGGGCTCGTTCACAATGTGGCCGACCTGTATCGCTTGGACCGAGATGATTTACTTGGACTCGAGCGCATGGGCGAGACGTCAGTGACGAACTTGCTCTCGGCAATCGAACAGTCGAAGCAAAATTCATTGGAACGGGTGCTCTTCGCCCTCGGGATTCGACTCGTCGGACAAAAGGCCGCTTCTTTAATTGCAGAACGGTTCGAGACGATGGAGGCAATCATCGCGGCGACAGTCGAAGAATTGACAGCCATCGATGGTATCGGGACTAAAATGGCAGAATCGATCGTTCTCTATTTCGAAAAACCGGAAGCACGTGAACTCGTCAAAGAACTTTCAGAATCGGGAGTCAATCTTTCCTTCAAAGGAACGAAACGACCAACGACGGAAGGAGCACCGCTCTCTGGGAAGACAGTCGTATTGACGGGGAAGTTGCATGAGATGACACGTGGCGAGGCTGGGAAACAGCTTGAACTTCTCGGAGCGAGTGTAACGGGAAGTGTAAGTAAGAACACAGACTTGCTCGTCGCCGGTGAAAAAGCAGGTTCGAAGCTGGCGAAAGCGGAATCTCTCGGAATTGAAGTATGGGATGAGGCAAAACTGCTCGACTTTTTACATGAACAAGCATAAGACGTTCGCTTCGGCGAACGTTCAGCTTGTTGACAAATAACATGTTCGAACTCGTCCTTCCGGCGCCCACGCTTTCCTCAGGCAATCCCGGAGCCGCATCGCGACCTAGGTCGCTGCTGGGTCTCCGTCGGATTGCTTTCCTGAAGGAGTCGGGGCGCCGTCGGGCGAGCAACGCAAACGGTCGTCATCTGGCGGCCGTTTGTCTTTTTCTAAGGTCACGACAGCCGAAGAAAAAGCTCGGTATTTACTTTGAATCGATGTTTTAGGGGAAAGGGAAGGTAAACGCCGAGATCATCCTCCTCGGGCCGCTGTTCAACATCCGTTCCGTTCGTCAGACCGTGAAGGATGGATGGTGTCGACTTGTTGATCATTAGATCCGCCCTCTGTGTGTTCTTCTCACACCATTATATGGGACGAAGGACAAAAGGTGACCAAGAACGGGCAGGCGAGACTTCTGAGGGAATAGCAAGCAAAGGGAGACCCAGCAGTGACGCAGTCGCGATGCGGCTCCCTGCTTGCCCCTAGGAAAGCGAGCCGTGTCCGGATTGTGCATAAGACCTATACTTTGTCTACAGTCTGGACGTTCGCTTCGGCGAACGTTTTTTATTTTTCGGAAATAAATGGGATTGAGCAGGTTCGCACAAGCGTGTGAGGGGTATAGATTAACTAAATCAAAATGCTAATATATTTTTGCGAGAGAACCCTTTGACATCATGACGTTCACACACACATTCCTCTCATTCCTCTACGTGGTGAACGTCGTCATCGGAACGATTGCGATTCGAGCGCTTGTTTTCACCTTAGAGGAGGGACCAACATCATGACACACAACATCCAGCGCTTCGTTGCCGTATTTACCATCCTCATGTTCCTTTCAACCTTATTTGGGGTGCCTACCGCCAAAGCGGACACGACCACGTTCCGGTATATTCAAGTGAATTTGACAGATGAGGAAAGCGAAACATTATATGAATCAAGTCTCGTCTATGAAGGAATCACGTATTACGGGAGCCGTGAATCAGCTGACGTTTGGCGATTTATGATTGATGCGGAAGCAGTAGACGACTCGTTGATTGACCTCATCACGCTCTACAATGCGGAAGGTGTACCGTATACGTTTTCTCCAAACACCATCACGGAAGCCTATCCTGTCGAAGAGGAAGAACCGCCTGTTGTCACAGAACCAGATCTATCAGAAGAAGTGACGCCACCGGTTGAACCAGAACCAATCGTCGAAGAGCCGACGACTGAACCGACGTTACCGAAGCTCGCCGTTGAAGCAATCAATATCGCCGCAGTCGACCGAGCCGTTGTCGGAGGCGAAATATCGTATACGTTCATTGTAGAAAACACAGGAGACACGCCGATGACGGTGACAGAATTCTCTCACGAGTATGTGAGCGGAGACATCGATCATCAATCAATCGAATCGTTCAATCAACACGTATTTGATCGTTTGCATGAATTAATAGGAGAAGACGGTCTCTTGCCGGGGGAACGGGTGGAAGTGACAGAAGTCTTATCGATTCCGACCGGATATTCGTTCGACGCACATCCTGAAATCGGCAGTGTCTTTCAAGTGACCGGGCTGGATGAATTCAACCGGGTCGTCACATCAGAAAGTCAACAGATAATCCTTTTACAAACACCAGACTTCACCGTGAATGCGACGGTTGAGAAGGCGACCGTTCAACCGGGAGAGCCCGTTCGCTATACGTATACGGTCACCAATCCTTCGAAAGTCACCTTGTTTTTAGCGGACGCGATGCTCACATGGCCAAGCGGTGCCTTGACAGAAGAAGAACGAAACCAGGCAAATCAACGATTCACGGAGCAAGTCGAAGCAATTCCTACCTTCAGAGACGGACTCGGTCCGGAAGAAGAAGTGACGTTCTCGTTTGAGCTTCCGCTCCTCCCATCTTATGATGTGAGAGCCGGGGCTGAATTGATTCAACGTGCCACATTCATCTTCGAGGTGGATGAAGGGATCAGGGTTACTCGCTCCGTTGACGTACCGGTGGCGGTGAAGCAACCTGTTCCGGTAAAAGAAGAGCCAAAACAAGACGCTAACAAGCAGAAGACAGAGGTGAAAGCCACACCACCTGTCGTGAAAGTCATCGTCAAAGAGAGTGGAGCGAAACGAGTCGAGCACATCGATGAAGCCGATCCGTACGCACAAGGCGTACTTCCGATGACAGGCGAAGCGGATGATCTGTGGCACGTCATGCTCGGTACACTTCTCTTCGCGTCAGGACTCCTACTGTTGATTCGTCGCAACCACCCGTCAACGAAACCATAAATCGACATCCCTTCTCGTTCATCCGAGAAGGCATTTGTTCTGATTCCGCTTCGATACTTTTTTCGTGTAACGATTTTGTTATAATGGACAAAGTGAAATAGGAAACGATGTTCAAAGGAGCTAGACATAGATGAAATGGAAACAACTCGTCATCCCGACAATCGCCTCGGCGCTATTGTTGAGTGGATGTTCAATGAAAATACCGATGGGTGAAGAAGAAGCGACACCAACTGGGGACGAAACAGCGGCCGAAGGCGTCACACAAGCGATTGAAGCCCGTGACTCATACTATCAAATGGTCATTCCGTTCAAACCGGCGGCAGCGAGAGGGCTCGCCCAACGTCAAGTCAGTTCATCGTTAGAACTCGAAGAAGTCGAACTCGGTCTCATGCGTCACTCAACGGACGCGTTCGACCCGGAAAAGTTCGCTTATCAAGAGGGACAGCTGTTGAACGCGGAGGATGTATCTCGTCTGCTCGCACGGAAAGATAAAAGTAATGAAGGGTTGACCCCCTTGAACCCGGCTTATGCGGATGGCAAGGCAGAAGTCGAAGACGACAAGTTCGTCGATGCGAACAAGAAATCACCGCTTTATTTAGCTTCGATTGTCGAACAAAATTACATGACGAAAGAGGACAGCGGGTACCAGGTTGGGGGCGTATCGTTTGCACTTATTTTGAACCGTGAATATGTCTTCCAAGCACCGAACTATGGTCCGACATATACCGTCAAACTCGATCAAAAGAAAGTAATCGCAGAAGGGGAACGTATGGCGAACGAACTCGTCTCCCAATTACGAAAGCGTGAAGACTTCAAGGACCTCGATATCAATGTCGCGCTCTATATGAAATCGACACAAGGTTCACCGACACCGGGGAACTATATCAAGTCGGCCTTCGTTGGGACGGCGGATCAAGTCAAATCGGGCGACTGGAAAGCGATCGATGAGAAGTACTACTATTTCCCGTCGACATCGGCGACGTCTGACGTACGCGAGGACGCTCAGAAATTTACGCTCTTCAGCGATCGGATTGCCGACCTTTTCCCGGACTATAGCGGGATGATTGGGAAGGGCTTTTATCAGAACGGAGATCTATCGAGAATGGAGATTGATATCCCGATTCAGTTTTACAGTCGCGCTGAGCTCGTCGGCTTCACACAACACGTGGTCGGCTTGCTCGAAAACCGTTGGGAATATAGCCGGAACGTTCCGGTTCGTATCAACGTGACGTCACTTGGCGGAGACCCTGAAGTGACGATTGTGTTTGAGGACGGCATGGATAGCCCGAAAGTCTACTTCTAATCGAGAAGAGGTTCGTTTTTTGAAACGAATCTCTTCTTTTTTTCGTATGAAAAGTGAAAGGATTATCTTTGACCTTATTTGACCAATTGAGTAGAATAGAGTTAACAGAAACGGGAAAGGGATAGGTGAGGTGAATCCATATGGCTAAAAACTATTACGACGAGCTCGGTGTCTCCAAGGAAGCGACCGAGCAAGAGATTAAACGTGCATACCGGAAACTGGCGAAACAATACCATCCGGACGTCAATAAAGACCCTGGCGCACAAGAAAGATTCAAGTCGGTCCAGGAAGCGTTTGACGTATTGAGCGACCCAGAGAAAAAGGCGAACTATGATCGATACGGTAGCCCGGATGGACCGTCGTTCGGACAAGGGTTCGGTGGCGGTGGAGAGACTTACGGGGAAGGCTCGTCACAATTCGAAGATCTATTCCGACAATTCGGAGGCGGATCGCGTACGACCTCTCGGACTTTCGGATTTGAAGATATGTTCGGAAGCTTCTTTGACCAAGCAGTCGAGGAAGACTTGGATGAGACTGTTCGTGTCAACATCCCGCTCAGTCAATTGACGAAAGAGTCGAAAGTGAGTCTACGTCTTCAAACGGGTACCGTGAACGTCAAAATTCCACAAGGTGCCTACGAAGGTCAGAAGTTGCGGTTGAAAGGAAAAGGTAGCCGCGTCGGACAATCGGGAAACCGAGGAGATGTATATGTCGAACTTCACTTTGCGGATGACGATACGTATCGTCGTGAAGGAGAGCATATCGTGACCGTGAAACGATTGCGTCCGCTCGACTTTTTAGACGGGGCGAGCGTCATCGTTGCCACGCTCGACGGGGGACGCGTGAAGCTGAAAGTGAAACCGGGAAGCCGTCCGGGACAACGGATGCGGATCCCTGGTCGCGGTGTCATGACCGCCTCGAAGGTGCGGTCGGACTTATTCGTCCAACTCGAGGTCGACCTGCCTCTTGATGAGACGTACCGTTCTGTTTATGAGCAAATCGAACGTTAATGAATAAGGAGGAATCGTGATGGACTTTAATCGTTTTACAGATAAAGCACATGAATGCATTGTCAGTTCACAGGCGTTAGCGAAACAATATCATCATAGTGAAATCAATGAGTGGCACGTCTTGGCGTCCATGATTTCGCAGACGGACGGGATCGCGCCGTTGCTGTTTCAAAAAATGGAAATCAACGTGTCTGAGATTGAAGGCGAAGTCGCACTTTCTTTAAGAAATGCACCAAAACTTCAAAATCCGACGACACCGATGATTTCGGCTTCTTTGCTGAACGTTCTAACGACGGCGGAGCGAGAAGCGACAGGGATGAACGATGAATACGTATCGGTCGAACATATTTTACTCGGCATCTTGTTGAACAGTAGTCAAGCACAGGCGATGCTCGAGCGAAAAGGGATCACAGAAGACCGTCTCCGTGAGGCGCTCGTCGCCGTACGAGGCAATCGTCGGATCACTTCGAAGTCGCCTGAAGCGACGTATGACGTCTTGACGAAATACGGACGAGACCTCATTCAAGAAGTGAAGACCGGGAAAATCGATCCGGTCATCGGACGGGATAGCGAGATTCGTCGTGTCATCCGGATTTTGAGTCGGAAAACGAAAAACAACCCAGTCCTCATCGGGGAACCGGGTGTCGGGAAGACGGCGATTGTCGAAGGGCTCGCCCAGCGTATCGTTCGTGGAGATGTGCCGGAAAGTTTGAAAGACAAAACCATCTTCAGTCTCGATATGAGTTCCCTCGTTGCCGGTGCGAAATATCGTGGGGAGTTCGAGGAACGTCTACAGGCAGTCTTGTCCGAAGTGAAAGAAGCGGAAGGCACCATCATCCTCTTCATCGATGAACTGCACACGATTGTCGGTGCAGGGAAGTCGGAGGGATCGATGGATGCCGGGAACATGTTGAAACCGATGCTCGCCCGAGGCGAACTGCATTGTATCGGTGCGACGACACTTGACGAGTATCGTCAATATATCGAGAAGGACCCGGCCCTCGAGCGGCGTTTCCAACAAGTACTTGTCGCTGAACCGGATGTCGAGGATACGGTTTCCATCTTGCGCGGTTTGAAAGAACGCTTCGAGATTCACCACGGGGTACGCATCCATGACAATGCGCTCGTCGCAGCGGCTGTATTATCCAATCGCTATATCACCGACCGTTTCATGCCGGACAAGGCGATCGATCTCGTCGATGAGTCGTGTGCAATGATTCGGACGGAGATGGAGTCGATGCCGGCTGAACTCGATGAATTGGTCCGTCGGGTCATGCAGCTTGAAATCGAAGAGGCGGCTCTTAAAAAAGAGAGCGATGCCGCTTCCATGAAGCGACTTGAGGCGCTTCAGCAGGAATTGGCGTCACTTCGTGAACAGTCTGACTCGTTACGTCTCCGCTGGGAGAATGAGAAGGAGTCGACGCACCGCGTACAACAAATCCGCGGAGACCTCGAGAAAGTACGTCTCGAGTTACAAGAGGCAGAGAGTCGTTACGATTTGAACCGGGCCTCGGAACTGAAATACGGACGAATCCCGGAGCTTGAGCGAGAACTCGAAGAAGCGGAACAGTTGGCGAGTTCGGTGACACGTGAACTCGTGCGTGAAGAGGTGACGGAAGAAGAAATCGCCGAGGTCGTCTCAAAATGGACGGGCATACCGGTGACGAAACTGACAGAAGGAGAGCGGGATAAGCTCCTCAATCTAGAAACGGTCTTGCATAAACGTGTGTTCGGACAAGATGATGCGATTCGTCTCGTCAGCGATGCGGTCATTCGGGCGCGGGCTGGCATCAAAGATCCGAATCGTCCGATCGGCTCATTCCTCTTCCTCGGACCGACGGGGGTTGGGAAGACAGAACTCGGGAAGGCGCTCGCAGAAGCGATGTTTGACTCGGAAGATCATATCGTTCGACTCGATATGAGTGAATATATGGAGAAACATGCCGTATCACGTCTCGTCGGTGCCCCTCCAGGCTATATCGGATATGAGGAAGGTGGCCAGTTGACAGAAGCGGTTCGCCGTAACCCGTACTCGGTCCTCTTACTCGATGAGGTCGAGAAGGCACATCCGGACGTCTTCAACATCTTGTTGCAACTGCTCGATGATGGTCGATTGACTGATTCGCACGGGCGCATCGTCGATTTTAAAAATACAATCGTCATCATGACGTCGAACATTGGGGCGGACATCTTGCTCGAGGCAGCGAGAGATGGTGTGATTGATGAAGATGAGGAGCGTCAAGTGCTCGATAAACTCCGTCGCCATTTCCGTCCTGAGTTCTTGAACCGGGTCGATGAAACGATTTTGTTCCATCCACTCACGAAAGATCAAATCGGTCAAATCGTCGAGAAAGCGGTCGGACGGATGAGCGAACGGCTCACGACACGCTCGATTCATATCGAGATCACTGACGCAGCGAAAACGTTCGTTGCCGACGAAGCGTATGAACCTCAATTCGGTGCCCGTCCAATCAACCGTTACGTACAACGGACGATTGAAACGAAACTTGCCCGTAGCATCCTCGCTGGAGAAGTCGAGGATGGTCAAACGGTCATCATCGATGTCGAGAACGGGGCGTTAACGTTACGCCCATCGACGGCCAATGCATAAAAGAGGAATCCACAACCGGATTCCTCTTTTATGTATGCCGATGTTTTCTTCTCAAAATCAAATAACAGATGCCTATAAAAATGAGATAGAGCACCGTTCCGAAAAATAAGTTGAGTACCCATGGGATGGTTCCCATAAATATGGCGCGGGTCGCTTCTTGAAACCAGAGCAGTAACCAGAAGAATAAGCCAAGACTTGTTGCGAGTATCGTGTAAAATCCCGTCATACCTTGTTTCGTCCATCGCTTGATTCCGAACCCGAGTAAAGTCGTAACGATAAAAATTGTACCCAACCCAATATAGAATAATCCGTCAATCGGTAATGACTGCACCTACGTGGCTCCCTTCTCATCATATAATTCAATCTTACACGGAGAGGGAATAAATGGGAATCTTTATTGTGAAACGAGGGGACGTTCCGGCTGATAGATGCAGTACGGTTCCGCCGCCTTATAATCGCCAGTGACCGCATAGGCTCTAGCCCGCGAACCACCACATAGATACCGATACTCACAATACCCACACTTTCCGTGATGACTATCCGGATCACGCAGCGCCTTGAACGTCGGATGGTGACGATAAATATCAGCGAGAGGTGTCGTTCGGACGTTTCCGCAGGGGATCGGTAAAAAACCGGACGGCTGGACGTCCCCTGTATGTGAGATAAAGACGAATCCGTTGCCGTCATTCGTTCCGCGAGGTGCCTTCGCCAAATCGTCATGGGGATGTCCGATTGGAGGGAGCCCTGCTGTCCGGCGGCGCTGATTTTCTTGTCGGGCGACTCTCCGATAAAATTGGGCTTCCGTCGTTGAGATGATGAAGGGTGCCGTCTCTTGTAGGGAGAACGCCCATTTCAATACTTCCTCATGTCGCTCAGGTGTAATGGGTTGTAACAGGGATCCACGTCCAGTCGGCACGAGGAAAAAGAGCGTCCAGACGGATACGCCGAGGGATTCTACGAGTTTCGCCATTTCCGGTAATCGATTGACGTTGTATTCGGTCACCGTCGTATTGATTTGAAATGACATTCCCTCCTCTCGGAAATATGAGATTCCTCGAATGGTACGGTCGAAACTGCCACGTGTGCCGCGGAAATAGTCATGCGTCACGGCGTCCGGTCCGTCAATGGAGAAGGCCCAACGTGACAAACCAGCCGCTTTCGCTCGTTTCACGGCATCGTGAGTCACTCGAGGTGTGGCGGAAGGTGTCATCGAGACGCGCATCCCGAGGGAAGAGGCGTATGCGGTCAATTCAAATAAATCTTCACGCATGAGAGGATCACCGCCCGTAAAGACGAGAATCGGGTTATCCATCGCATGAATCTCGCGAATCAATGCCTTTCCCTCTCCCGTATCGAGTTCGTTTTCGTAACGGTGAAATTGTGCCTCTGCCCGGCAGTGGACGCAGGAGAGCGCACAGGCCCGTGTGACTTCCCAAATGACGATGAACGGATTTTCGTTATAGTCGATGTGTTTCATACCGTCACCGCCTGTCGAAGATGTAAGTGATCGACCGCCCGTTTGGCAGAATCGACGCAGTCAGGTAATCCGACTCCATGAAGTATGGCACCACACGCCTCGACGCCGTCCCACTTCAGAAGTGCTTCTTCGAACGCGCGGACGTCCTGTTTATGACCGACTTCATATTGTGGCATCGTTTGAATGTGTCGTTCGACTTTCGTGAAGAGGGGAGTCCCGACTTTTTGAATGCGTCGAAGTTCGCTTAAAGCGAAGTTTGCGATTTGATCATCCTCTTCATGGAGCAGGGACGGGACATGTTCTGAACCGATATACATGCGGAGCAATGCTTTTCCTTTAGGAGCTAGGTGTGGCCATTTTTTATGCATCCAGCTACAAGCGGTCAAGGCGTTTCCTTCCGATTTGGCGATGACGTAGCCGGTTCCATCTAACGCATCCACATCTGACTCGTCGAAGGCGGCGAGTACGGTCATCGAAGAGGTACGTTTTAACGATGACAAGCGTTCGGCTTCTGGGAATCCGAGCAGAGGTCCGAGTGCTTGTGGGGAAGTCGCAAGAATGATGCCGTCAAACTGTTCGACCGTCCCATCGGCAAATGTGACTTCATGAGGTCGAACGGATTGAACAAGCGTCTTTAACATGAGTCGATCGATTGACGGACGGAGCGCCTCGACGAGTGCTCCGAGTCCTTGCTCGATCGACAGGAACTTACCAGTCTCGGACGGCTTTACACCAGCTTGGACGGGAGGGGTGAGTGCTTTCATTCCGAGAATCAGACTGCGAGTTTTTTGTTCAATCGTGATAAACTGAGGGAAAGTAGACTCGATGCTCATGTCTTCGAGTGTCCCGTTGTAAATCCCGGACAGAAGCGGTTCGATCATCGTATCGACGACTTCTGAGCCGAGTCTCGTCCGAAAGAAACGGTCGAGCGAGATATCCTCTCCTGCATACACGCGTGGAATCACGAGATCGAATCCGGCGCGAAGTTTTCCTCTCCAAGTAAAGAGATCCGTTTTGACCATCGGCCAAAACTTGGTCGGGATGCCCATGACCGATCCGGCCGGCATCTGTCTCAGTTGCTTCCGTACGTAAATGTAAGAAGTCCCGGTTCTGGAGCGGACGAGTTGATCTGCGAGACCGAGATCCGTAATGAGTGATGTCAAGGTCGGCTTCCGTGCCATATAACCGTCGGGTCCAGTCTCTAACGTAAACCCATCCCGATAAATGGTCTTGATTTTTCCACCGAGATGGTCCTGCGCCTCGATCAATGTGACATGAGCTCCGGCTTCTTTGGCATAATAGGCTGCGGCAAGTCCGGTGATGCCACCTCCGATAATCGCGATTCGATTCAATTGATTCACCCATTTCTCTGAAATTGTTGTCGTCTTAACGGTACCGGGAATGTTGACGGAGATATAGGATAAGTGTCACGGAGTTCTAGACAAATTTGTCACGAATTCGAAAGGGGACGATGGAATGGCTTCCTTCCTTATCGTTGCGACGCTTGTGGTGGTAGGCATAGCTGGGTTTATTCTGTCGATGAATCGACATGGAGAAAAGTTGGTTGGAGACGAGGAAAGTCCACCGATGATTTGGGCGGATGAAGACTGGTATAAAGATGATGGACCACCAGACGGGTAATATGATAAGATGACCCGGTTGAAATTTGATGGAACATGAGGTGATGGAATGAATGTACTCGAACAACAGTTGAATCACTTGGTTGATGAGTGTCGTCCGTACACGGCTCAAGGGAAAGTGGCGGATTATATCCCTGAACTCGCACATGTGAAAAACGATTTACTCGGGGTGGCAATTTGTTTGCCGGACGGTACGTATATTCATGCGGGGGATGTTCATCACAAGTTTACGATTCAGAGCGTATCGAAGGCGCTCACCCTTTGTTATGTACTGATGGAGTTCGGGGAGGACTATGTCTTTTCGAAAGTAGGGATGGAGCCGACGGGGGACGCATTCAACTCCATCGCCAAACTTGAGGAAACGGTCCCGTCAAAACCGCTGAATCCGATGATCAACGCCGGAGCGTTAGCGGTGACGAGTATGATTTTGGGGGAGACGGCAGAACTCAAAATCTATCAGTTCCGCCAGTTTTTAGCGACGTTATTAAATCGCTCGGTCGAGGAGGTCACGTACGACGAAAAAGTCGCCCGCTCTGAATACGAGACGACCGACTTGAACCGTGCCTTGCTCTATTTCATGCGTCACCATGGAATTGTGGAAGGTGACGTCGATGAGATCATTGATGTGTATACGAAACAGTGTGCCATCGAGATTGATTGTTTTGATTTGGCACGAATCGGGCGTGTCTTTGCAGGGAATGGAGAAGACCCGGATACGGGCGAAGAGTTGATTCCACGTCGGGTCGTCCGAATCGTCAAGGCCATCATGACGACGTGTGGCATGTATGATGCATCGGGTGAGTTCGCTGTCCGGGTTGGTCTTCCAGGAAAAAGTGGGGTGTCGGGTGCCATCTTGGCGGTCGGGAACCACGAACTGGATTTGAATAACGTCGGGTTTGGCATATTTGGTCCGGCACTTGATTCAAAAGGAAACTCGATTGCCGGAATGAAGTTGTTGGAACTATTGATTGAGCGCTATACATCTCGCTAAATCGATAGGTGCTCCACGGATGCATCGAGTTCCTGCTGTAATGTTTCAATTTTTCGGTCGTATTCGGACTGTAGTTCAGCTCGAGGGGTGAAGGCCCGCCAACGCTTTAACAGTTGGTCATGGTCGTTCATCTCACCGAGTTCGGTTTGCATTTTTTTTAACGTTCGGACAGTGTCCATCGATGCATCCGATTCATAGTTTAGCAAGTACTCATGTAAATAGCGTTCGCGTTTGACGGCTAAACGGACTTTATGGAGCGCTTCAAGTTGTTCTTTTCCACTGGATCGTTCATGATAGACGCGCACACGTTGCTTGCGCTCACTTTTCGCCTTTTCTAACATCGGGGAGGCGTTCGTTTTTTTGAACGCACGAAATAACGGTCCACCGATGAAGCGACGTACTTGTTGATCGAGCGACGGTGTCATTTTTTCACTGACACGGGTAGATAGAATCGTCCGTGCGATGGCACGTTCTGTCTCCATCGCTTCAAGAAACGCATGGTCGAGTTCGGATTTAGAATCAAACGTTTCGATGAGGACGTCGAGGTCGCGCACATGACCGAGTGCCTCCATCAATTGTTTGAGTTGTCGAAACGTCGCCGGCTTCGTTTCGTATAGTTGCATGAAGGTGATCAGTTTCCGTAAATGCACCCGGGCGCGGTGAATATCCTCAGAATTGTTAAAGGTGAGGGCTTCCGTCACATAGTGATTGAACGTGTTCCACGTTTCCAACAGTTCAAATTTAAGTTTTTCTGCATGCCGTTGATTCATAATTATAAGTTCCTTTCTGAAAAAGAGATGAGGGTTGTCCATGTACCAAACACATTCATTAAACGAAAAAATCAAACTGTTCTTCACGATTTTCTTTCCAATCCTAGTCACGCAAGTGTCTTTTTATTTGATTAGCTTTTTCGATACCGTCATGTCCGGACGGGCGGGTGCCGTCGATTTGGCTGGTGTCGGAGTCGGTTCAAGCTTGTGGATGCCGGTGTATACCGGACTGAGTGGAATCTTGCTGGCGGTGGCCCCGATCGTGTCGCAAGCGCTTGGTGCGCGAGACCGTCAACAGATTCAACGTACCTTGTTTCAAGGTATCTATTTAGCCATCATGCTGAGCGTAATCACGCTGACGTTGGGCTCACTCCTTGTGCCGATGGCGATCGAGAGCATGGGGCTCAGTGTAGAAGGGAAACGAATCGCGACGCAATACTTGCTTGCCCTTGGATTCGGCGTCTTGCCGATGTTCCTGTTCAATGTGCTACGCACGCTCATGGATGCCCTTGGCAAGACGAGAGTCTCGATGATCCTCATACTATTAGGGTTACCCATTAATGTCGGATTAAATTACATCTTCATCTTCGGAAAACTAGGTGTGCCGGCGTACGGAGGTGTTGGAGCGGGAATCGCCTCGAGCATCACTTACTGGCTACTCTTCTTCATGGCCTTCTTCTTCGTGAGAAACGGGAAGCCGTTCCGCGAATACAAGTTTTTACGGACGACCGAACGGATGGTCTGGCTCCGACAAAAAGAGTTGTTACAACTTGGGACCCCAATCGGGCTCGCCATTTTCGCCGAAGTCAGCATCTTTGCGGCGGTCACGGTATTGCTCAGTTCATATGGTGACCAAATCGTCGCGGCTCACCAAGCGGCGATTAACTTTGCCTCGTTCGTGTACATGTTGCCACTTTCGGCATCGAGCGCGTTGACGATTGTCGTGGGGTATGAGCTCGGCGCGAAACGACTGCAGGATGCCGTCCGCTATGCAAAAATCGGGCTCGCGCTCTGTCTCGGTGTCTCTATCTTTTCGGGTGCTTTTTTGTTTTGGCAAAACGAGCGGGTCGCGGCCATTTATACGAATGACCCGACGGTCGTGGACCTTGCAGCGCACTTTATGATTTTTGCTGTATTCTTCCAATTGTCAGATGCCGTCGCGGCACCGATCCAAGGGATATTACGTGGCTTTAAAGACGTCAACATCACGCTCGTCCTTTCACTCGTCGCTTATTGGGTTATCGGTTTACCACTCGGTTATGTCTTGGCAGAGCACGCCGGATTTGGACCAGACGGTTATTGGATTGGCTTGATTGCCGGACTCGCAGCCGGAGCGGTCTTGTTATTCCTCCGGTTAGTATGGATTGTCCGGCGCTACGGGACGGTTCAATCGACATAAAGAGGAGAAGATTGTTCGCAAATGTGAACAATCTTTTATTCATTCAAAATTGGTCTATACAACTATACTTTTATCCGATATGATAACATGGAGGAAAACAAAAAGGAGTGGTAAACCGATGGGGACATTGATCAATGCTCGTATCGTGTCAGCAGAACATACATGGGAACGTGGATATATCAGATGGAATGGTCAAACGATTGATGAGGTTGGATCGATGGACCAGTTTGAACAACAGGACGAGCCTGTGATTGATGTCGCTGGAGCGCTTGTGACACCGGGTCTCATCGATGTGCATATCCATGGAGGATATGAAGTCGATACGATGGATGCGGATGAATCAAAACTTCGACAGTTGAGTAACGACATGCTACAGGAAGGCGTCACTTCCTTTTTCGCGACGACGATCACGCAGTCAAAAGAAGCGATTGAGCATGCCTTGAAGGCAGTCCGAAATGTCATCGAAGCGCAGGATACGACACTCATCGGAATCCACTTGGAAGGTCCATTTGTCAACGTGGAGATGGCTGGGGCACAACCGGCAGAATATATTATCGACCCGGACGCCGAGCAGTTCCGAAAATGGCAAGAGCTCGCCGGTGGTCATATCCGCCTCGTTACGTATGCACCGGAACGGCCAGGTGCACGTGCATTTGAAGCGGTGCTTCGCGAAACTGGTGCGATCGGTTCAGCGGGCCATACGAGCGCGACATTTGAAGAGAACAAGCAGGCGGGCGTCAAACACGGGACGCATCTTTATAACCAAATGCGTGGGTTACACCATCGAGAACCCGGAACGGTAGGGTATTGTCTCTTAGAGGGTGGAGTCATTGCGGAAATCATTCCAGATGGGATCCATAGTCGTCCGGAGATGGTCGACTTCGCGTTTCGCTTAAAAGGAGCAGATGAGCTTGTCGTCATCACGGATGCGATGCGAGCAAAAGGACTTCCGGAAGGGCAATATGAGCTTGGCGGTCAACCGGTCGTCGTAGCGGACGGGGCTGCGCGACTTCAAACCGGAAACCTTGCAGGTAGTGTGTTGACGATGGATGCCGCATTCCGAAACATTCAGGCATATACGGGATGTACGGTGGAAGAAGCGGTCAAAATGACCTCGACGAATGCAGCCAAAGAATTCGGATTGACGACAAAAGGCGATATCAAATCGGGGTTTGATGCAGACCTTGTCGTTTGGGATGACACGACACATGTTCAGATGACTTTCGTTAAAGGTCGAATCGTATATGAACGGGAGGAACAAAGATGAATGTACTAGTCGCAAAGACGGCGAACGATGCGGAACGAATCGCCTATACGCTAATCAAAGAACGGATTTCAGGGAAACATGACTTTGTACTCGGTCTCGCAACCGGTAGCACACCGGTCGGGATGTATCAGATGTTTAAACAGGACGCGCTCGATTGTAGCCATGTGACGAGCGTCAATTTAGATGAATATATCGGATTATCGCCCGAACATCCTCAAAGTTACAACCGCTTTATGAAAGACCGTCTCTTCGATGAAGTGCCATTCAAACAGAGTCACTTGCCTCAAGGGGACGCACCGGACCCAAAAGCGGAAGCGGCTCGTTACGAAGACCTCGTTCGGAAGCTTGGTGTCGACTTACAACTTCTTGGTATCGGGGAAAATGGTCACATCGCATTTAATGAACCGGGCACGGCCCTCGATGCGAAGACGCACGTGACCGAACTCACCGAATCAACACGAGAGGCAAACCGTCGCTTTTTTGACCGATTGGAAGACGTCCCGACGCATGCGATCACGATGGGGCTCGATACGATCATGAACGCACGTGAGATTGTCCTTGTGGCGACAGGGGAGCGGAAAGCTGAAGCGGTACAGCACATGATTGAAAGCGTACCGACGGTCGACTGGCCGGCCACAATCCTACAGGCCCATCCAGGTGTGACGGTCGTGCTCGACGGGGCGGCTGCATCGCGCTGTGCGGAATCCTTACAAGCCCGTGGGCAAGAAGCGGCAACACGATTTTTCACCATTCGGGATTAACGAACCTGCGGAGTCATCTCCGCGGGTTTTTCTGTGTTCAACTGTGGGAAAATGTAAAGAAACGAATTTGTCATCAAAACGTTTTCGACAAATTTCCCGCTTTCCTCTATAATGAGTGAAGCTCATTATTTTGACTCGAAGGAGACCGATATGAATTCTAGAACACATGCTCGCAGACAGCGCACAGGTCCGTCTGCGTTTTATAAGATATTTAGTGCCCTCGTGCTGATTGCGATTATTGCTGGGTCTAGCATTTACGGTACAGCGTTTTACAAAGCCCACAATATGTTGTCCGGCACCCAAGTCACGTTAGAGGATGACCCGACGGTTGAGCCGACTCGTTATGATAAAGAAGATACGGAGACGTTCTTGGTTTTAGGAACAGACCTTTCGCCACAGAAGAAAGCGCGCGGTGAGTTCGGACGATCAGACGTCATGATTGTCGTCATTTTAAACAAGAAAGAAAAGCAGACGACGATGCTCAGTATCCCGCGTGATTCGTATGTCAACATCGACTACACGGGTTATAACATTCCTTATGGCAAGACGGGACTTGACCAAGATAAGATCACACACGCTTACTATTTCGGTTCGATGGATGAATCGAATCCGAACAACGGGATGCGGATGGCGACGAACACGATCGAAGATTTAGTCGGTGTTGAAATTGACCATGTCGTCTCGCTCAACTTCCAAGGGTTCGTTGATTTCATTGATGCGGTAGGTGGCGTTGAGATTGATGTTCCGTTCTCATCACAACAAAACAGTTACGATGCGTCACGTGAGACAGTTCAAATCGAACAAGGCCTTCAACGGCTTTCTGGTGAAGAGGCACTTGCCTACGTCCGAAATCGATACGATGACCCACGTGGAGACATCGGTCGTGGACAACGCCAGATGGAAGTCATTAATGCCGTGCTCGAACAATCACTCGGCACATCACTCCTAAACAATTACGATAAGGTCTTGAAAGCCGTCGGTGACAACATGCAGACGACACTTGGACCGAATGACTATATGCGTTTAATTGAAGACGTTGGTGCGCTCCACAATACGGTGCAATACCAATTGACTGGAGAAGGTGCCCGGGCAGATGACGGACACTTCTATTACTTCTTGAACGAACCGCTTCTTGAAGAAGTGCGCTATCGTGTGCAACAAGCGGATGCGGGTAACCGTGTCGAGCCGATGTCCGATACAGAACTCGAATCGTATACGTTAGACCCGAGCGGGGTAACGTATGAAGCCCAATAAAAAAAGTTTGCCCTCGGGCAAACTTTTTTATATGCGATCCATGGCGACAGTGAAAGAGTACGAGTCGCCACGGAAAAGGGAACGGCTGTATTCAAACATGCCGCCATCCTCGAGATATGTTCGCTGGTCAATCAACAAGACCGGTGCGTTCGGAGAAATCGTGAGGAGATTGGCTTCTTCTGGACCGGCGCTCCGGGCTTCGAGTGTTTGTGTTGCATTCTTCAAGCGTAAGCCATGCTGTTCGGCATACGCATAGATCGATCCCGTGGCGTCATCTTGCGTCAGGTCAGGCAATAAATGAACGGGAATATAGGCGGTCTCGAGCGCAAGTGGATGATCATCGGCGAGTCGTAGCCGTTTCATCTCATAAACCGGTGTTTGATTTGGGATACTCAGTTGCTGCGCGATGCGATCCGTTGCCGGAATGACCTCGTATGACAAGAGACGGCTTAGCGGTCGCATACCTCGATGTTTGATTTCCTCGGAAAAACTTGTCAGTCCCGATAACGTCATCGCAATCTTCTGACTCGCGACGAATGTGCCTCGTCCTTTTTGACGGCTCAAATAACCGGCGTTGACGAGGTTCATGATGGCTTGACGAATCGTCATCCGACTGACGTGAAATTGCTCCGAAAATTCACGCTCTGAAGGCAAGGTGTCTCCTGGTTTTAACAATCCGTCATCAATTTGTTGCTTTAAGTACGCTTCAATTTGATAATAAATAGGTAACGGAGATTGTTTATCGATTTCTAACATATCATTTCGCTCCTGACTGAGAAGATGTATGTTTCATTATAGACGAAATTAAACTAGTTGTCTGAACAGATTATAGAGAGAAGGTGGAGAACAAGATGGAACCATATACAGCAAGTACAGTCGTGACCTCAATAAAGGAAGACGGCAACGGTCATTGGCACACACTCGAGAACAGCCCGTTTTATGCGGAAGGTGGGGGACAACCGGCTGACCGTGGATGGATTGGGACGCATCCTGTACTGGACGTACAAATCAAGGACGGGGAAGTATGGCATCTCTTGTCAGAATCATTACCAGCGGGCACGACGATAGAGGTTCGAATCGATGAGGACGTCAGACGGGATCATTCCATCCAGCATACTGCTCAACATGTGATAACGGCGATTTTGGAAGACCGCCATGGCATTCGGACGCTCAGCTTTGGAATCGGAGAGACCGATTCATCTATTGAGATTGAAACGGCAACGATGGACTGGGCGCACGTTGAGGCACTTGAACAAGAGATGCAACAAGTCATCTTTGAAAACCGTCCGATTCGTGTCTATGAAATCCCAAAAGAAGAAGTAGACCGGGCGCGCTTACGGAAAGAGACGGACCGAACGGGGATGATTCGCATCGTCGAAATCGAAGGTCTAGATTACAATGCATGTGGTGGCACTCATGTGGAGACAACGGGACAACTCGGTACCATCCATGTGACGGCGGTGAAGAAAGTGAGGGGGAATCTACGCTTGACGTATGTGGCGGGAAGTCGAGCGATCAAGGCGACTCAACAAGCGCGAGCAGCGTTGCGGACGATTCACCATACATTCTCGACAACGAATGAATCCGTGGCAGCCCGTGTAATCGAAGAACATACGATTCGTTTGGAACGTGAAAAAGAAATCAAAACGCTCGAAGAACGGATTGCCAAAGCGAAAGTGGAGGCCGTGTTGAAAGAAGATAACTATGTGGCCTTACATGTCGGGAGAACAGAAGCGGAAACGTTGACGACCGCCATCATCGAACGAATCGCAGCAACAGGACGAATTGCCGTTGGCGCCAACTATGGAACGCAGAAATTGTTCGTTATGCATGACGGGACACAGGATATCGCCGTCGGCACATTCTTGAAAGCGGCGCTCCAAGAGATGCAGATCGGTCGTGGCGGTGGAAGCCATAAGCAGGCCCAAGCGCGTTTCACATCCGTAGCGGAACTAGAAAAGGGAATCGAAGAAATCGTGAAACGATTGCAGGAAGGAGTTTTACCATGTTGATCATTCAATCGGGAAACGAAGCAGCGTTGATTGAACAGGCCAAACAAGTTCGGGAAATCGTATTCGTTCAGGAACAAGGAATCGATGCGAGTTTAGAATACGATGATTTAGACGATATGTGTACACATGTGGTCGGGCTCCTTGACTCCGAACCGGTGACGACAGCGCGTCTTCGTCCAGTCGACTCGACTGTCGGAAAAGTGGAGCGAGTGGCGACGATTCAATCGGCCCGGGGCCATGGATATGGGAAAGACATTATGATTGAAGTTGAACGTGTCGCGAAACGTCAAGGATTGGTCGAACTACGATTAGGGGCACAGCTGACGGCGCTTCCGTTTTATGAAAAGCTCGGGTACGAGGCGTTCGGAGATGAGTTTTTGGATGCCGATCTCCCACACCGCATGATGCGAAAAACATGGTAATCCTTTTTTGAAATATCCCATTTTTCTAAAAAAAGGTTGGCAAGAAGATTTCGTTTTGTTATAACTAATACTAACAACTGACAGATAGAGGTTGCGAATGACATGAGTAAGCTTGGTTGAAACGGACGCACTCCGGACCGAGCCGAAAGGGGAAATTCGCCGAAGTCGACGTTCACGTGCGTGTGAACGAAGGCTGGGGTAGTCGTGAACAACGCCTACACTGCCATGGTCAACTACCATGGAGCGCTATCTACGGAACGATTCTTTAATCGTTTTTCAACTGCGCGTACAAGCGGCAGACCGTAGGGAGAGTGCTTCCTACCGGTCTGCCGCTTTTTCTGTTGGTGGACATCTTGAAAGTGGGGAACTTGATGACAACCGTACTGAAATTTGGTGGCAGCTCCGTTGCCACAATCGTACAAATACAAGCCATTTCGGACTATTTACAGACACGTGTGGCGACCGGTGAAAAATTGGTCGTCGTCGTATCGGCGATGGGCAAAACGACAGATTCGCTCCTGTCGCTCGCCAAACAAATCACGGATCGCCCGATGATTCGCGAACTTGATCGGCTACTCGCCGTCGGGGAAGAACAGACAATCAGCCTACTCAGTATCGCCTTGAACTCGCGAGGCGTACCGGCCATCTCTCTAACGGGACAGCAAGCCGGAATCGATACGATGGGCATTCATACGAAGAGCAAAATCAAGGCGATTCGAAAAGAAGTGTTACACGAGAAGTTGCGTCAATACGACGTCCTGATTGTCGCTGGATTCCAAGGCGTAAATGAGGCGGGAGACGTCACGACCCTTGGGCGTGGCGGTTCGGACACGACAGCCGTCGCACTGGCGGCCGTCCTCAGTCAGCGTTGTGAAATTTATACGGACGTCGCGGGTGTCTATACGACAGACCCACGAATCCATCCGACGGCGAAACGTCTGGACACTGTCTCTTATGACGAGATGATGGAGATGAGCGCACTCGGTTCAAAAGTGATGGAGATGCGCAGCGTGGAGCTCGCGAAAAAGTACGACGTCAATATTTTTGTTGGGAAGACGCTCTCGAGCGAAGGAGGAACATGGATCATGGATACGACGCAAGCGATGGAACAAAAAGCAGTCACGAGTGTGAGTGTCGTCAAGAACGTACTCAGTGTCTCAATCAAACATATTCCGCATACGGCGGCGGGAGTCGCAGACATCTTTGAACGATTGTCAGAGCGACACGTCAACATCGATATGATTTCACAGACGGCATTCGACGGTGAAGTGTTCCTCTCGTTCACATGTCCGCTCGATGAAGAGGCATTTTTAGAAGAGGCACTCGCGGAGTTGACAGCGACCTTGCCTCAAATCAAAATCGATCGTCACACGGAACATGCAAAAATTTCGGTCGTCGGAATCGGCATGCGAGACGCGACAGGCGTCGCATCAGAGCTCTTCGCGACATTCCGCGAGATGGGGATTCCATTCTATCAAGTCACGACATCAGAAATCAGTATTTCCTATACGATTCAAGAACAAGATGTGGAAGCGGCAGTCGCAGCCATTGCGGCCCGGTTCCACTTATAAGGAGGTAGCACGATGTATAACGTAGCAGTCGTCGGTGCAACAGGTGCCGTCGGACAAAAAATGATTGACGTCTTAACGGAATATGAATTTCCAATCAGCGAACTGAGACTCTACGCTTCAGCCCGCTCAGCAGGACAGACGGTCGAGGTAAATGGGCAATCGGTCGTGATTCGTGAATTGACCGATGCGATTTATGTGGACCCGATCGATATCGCACTCTTCTCTGCTGGTGGCAGCATTAGTGAGCAATACGCCCCACGGTTGAGCGAGCAAGGAGTCATCGTCATCGATAATTCAAGCGCATTCCGAATGCAAGAAGGAATTCCACTCATCGTACCGGAAGTGAACCGAGTCGAACTCAGTCCGGAAAAGACGCTCATCGCGAACCCGAACTGTTCCACGATTCAATCGGTCGTGGCGCTCGCACCTCTAGCGGAAGTATACGGACTGACACGCGTCGCCTATACATCGTATCAAGCAGTATCGGGATCCGGTCAAAAAGGGATTGATGACCTCGAGCGCGGTGCGCGCGGAGAAGAACCGACGAATTATCCGTATCCGATTTATGATAACGTGTTGCCGCACATCGATGTATTTTTAGAAAATGGCTACACGAAAGAAGAACAGAAGATGATGGATGAGACACGTAAGATTTTAAATGCGCCAAACCTCGGGGTGACGGCCACTTGTGTCCGGGTGCCGGTACGAAACAGTCATGCGGTATCGATCACGGTGACGCTCGAACGGGATGCGACGGTCGCAGAAGTGAAAGCCGTCCTCGCCGATGCACCAGGAATCGTGTTGATGGACAATCCATCTGAACTGGCTTACCCGACACCTCTTGATGCGAACGGGACGGATGAGGTGTATGTCGGACGGATTCGCCGAGACGATTCACAATCGAATACGTTCCATCTTTGGTGCGTTGCAGATAACGTCCGAAAAGGAGCGGCCGCGAATGCCGTTCAAATCGCACAATGTATGATTAGTCAAACTGCGACGAAATAAGGAGGAGATGACATGTTCACAGGAGTGGCGACAGCACTAGCTACCCCGTTTCAAGAAAATGGGCAGTTGAATCTAGAAGCATGGGCAGCATTAATTGAAGACCAAATCAAAGAAGGCGTGACGGGTCTCGTCATCGGCGGGACGACCGGCGAAGGGATGACAATCACTGATGACGAGTTTGAGACATTGCTCGTTCGAGCGGTTGAGGTCGCAAACGGTCGAGCCGTGATCATCGCGGGGACCGGGTCGAACAATACAGCGGTCAGTATCGAAAAAACGAAACGGGCCGCCGAACTTGGTGCGGAGATGGCGATGGTCGTCACACCATACTATAACAAGTCGACACAGGCCGGGCTGATTGCTCACTTTACCGCGATTGCGGATGCGTCACCGATTCCACTCATGCTCTATAATGTTCCGTCACGGACGGGTGTCGCCTTGGCACCGGAAACGGTCGGTGAGCTCGCGGAACATCCGCGCATCACGGCCTTGAAAGAAGCGAGTGGGGATATCTCGGTCATGGCGCAGATGATGGCCCATATTCCGGAAGGGTTCACCGTTTACTGTGGAAATGACGATCAAATCTTGCCGTACATGGCTTGGGGCGCACAAGGGGTCGTCTCCGTTTTATCAAACGTCTATCCGGGAGCGACGGTCGCGTTGGCAGACGCCCTATTGGCGGGTGATTTGCAGACAGCACGTACGTGGCAAATTCGTTTACTCCCAGTCATCGATGAACTTTTCGCAGAAGTGAATCCGATTCCGGTGAAGGCAGCGCTTCAAGCGCGAGGATTTGAAGTCGGTGTGCCACGTCTGCCGCTCGTTCCAATGAGTGCGACGGCTGAGGCGAAATTACTATCGGCGATGGAACAATTCAATGAGGTGAGACAATGAATGTTCTCATCCATGGGTTTGGCGCAATGGGACGCATTGTCGAAGAGGTCGCTCATGCGCAAGGTGTAAACGTAACGGCAATCGTCTCACCGGGAAGTGACGAGCACACGGCAACTTTGAGTGAGGTAGAGGCACCCGTCGATGTCGTAATTGACTTTTCGAACCCGGCGTTACTCCCTGATTTACTCGCGTTCGGACGGGAGCGCAATATTCCGCTCGTCATCGCGACGACCGGCTTCACACCGGATGAACTGGCCGAGATTGAAACGGCTTCACAAGACATCCCAATCTTCCAGTCTTACAACACCTCATACGGGATCGCGCTCTTGAAGCAGTTGCTCGACCAACTCGTCCCACTCACTCTCGGATATGATATTGAAGTGATTGAGGCACACCATCGGAAGAAAGTGGACGCACCAAGCGGGACGGCAGAATTATTGGCACGTGCCATCGAAGCGAAGCGTGACGTGACACCGATTTACGAACGAACGTCACGTCGGGAAGCGCGTGGAGCTGAAGAGTTAGGAATGCATTCCATTCGGGGTGGCACGATTTTCGGTGAGCATACCGTGCTCTTCGCCGGAGATGATGAAATGATTGAACTGAAACATACCGCGTTATCGAAACGCGTCTTTGCAAACGGGGCACTTGCCGCTGCGGCAACGATCATTGATCGCCCGGCAGGACTTTATAATCTATCGAACTTATACGAGGAGGCTACTCATGTTACTCACAAACGCTTATGAAATCGCACAATATATTAAAGATGCTAAGAAGGAAACACCAGTTAAGCTTTACGTCAACGGTCAATTGGCGGGTCTTGTAATCGAGGAAGCGAAAGCATTCGGAACGGATGAGTCGAAACTGTTCTTGACGACGGCAGAACGCGCTGCGGCATTTTTAGAAGCTAATGCATCGGTCATCACAGATTCTCATCTTGAATATGATCGTCGCAACAGTGCCGTACCGATGCTTGATACGACACAACTCAATGCCCGAATCGAACCAGGCTCGTTCATCCGAGACCACGTTCAAATCGGCAACAACGCGGTCGTCATGATGGGAGCTGTCGTCAACATCGGAGCTGTCATCGGAGATGGTTCGATGGTCGACATGAACGCTGTCATCGGAGCACGCGGAACGCTCGGGAAGAACGTTCACCTTGGCGCAGGTGCCGTGGTCGCAGGGGTTCTTGAGCCACCTTCAAAAGATCCGGTCATCATCGAGGATGGTGTCATGATTGGGGCGAACGCAGTCATCTTGGAAGGCGTTCGCGTCGGTGAAAATGCGGTTGTCGCGGCAGGCAGTGTCGTCACACAAGACGTACCTCCAGGCGTCGTCGTTGCGGGAACACCGGCACGAATCATCAAACAGAAAGATGAAAAAACTTCTGAAAAAACGCAACTTGTTGATGACTTACGCTCTCTCTAACGTATAATAGACAGAAAATATAAAAAATGAGGAATGGGAGAGTTGCATTATGGAACAGTATGGACAATGGATGTGGAAAGACGGGGCTTGGATTGAGCCGACTGACGCAAACACGAGTATCATGACACACGCGATTCATTACGGAAGCGGGTTCTTTGAAGGGATTCGCGCGTATCACACGGAGGAAGGTCCTGCTATCTTCCGGTTACGTGAACACTTGGAGCGACTTGTTCGCTCGTGTGCATACTACCACGTCACGCTACCGTATACGGTAGATGAACTCGAACAAGCCACGATGGAATTGATTGAGCGAAACGGATTTGAAGCATGCTACATCCGTCCGTTCGTCTTCCTTGGAACACCATGGCAAGCACTTATGCCGACTGCTGAGACGAAGGTACATGTTGCCATCTCGTGTTGGCCGCTCGGTGAATACTTCAACAAGACGGTCGGGATTCGAGCGAAAGTGGCCTCGTATCGCCGCGTGTCTTCTACAATGATGCCAATGCAAGCCAAAGCGGCATCGAACTATATGAACTCACAGTTACTAAAAGGAGAGGCGCTCCGTGACGGATTCGACGAAGCGATTGCTCTTGATATGAACGGAAACGTCAGTGAGGCGAGTGTCGCGAACATCTTCCTCGTGAAAGGAAAAACGATTACGACACCGTCCCTTGACTGTTCTGTACTCGATGGCATCACACGTCAAACGGTGATGCAATTGGCTCGCGAGGCCGGTTATGAAATCGTCGAGCGCCATATCGGACGCGATGAGCTCTATGTGGCTGATGAAATCTTCTTAACGGGAACGGCAGCCGAGGTGACGAGCGTCATCGAGGTCGACCATATCTCGATTGGTGGAGGTGTCCAGACGGTTGCGACAGAAATGTTGACACGCTATCGTGAAGCCGTAACAGGACAGCTTCCGGAACACCGCGATTGGATCACGTTCGTGAAATCAGCAGTAACAGAGTAAAGGAGTTTTGCACGATGGGAGTCACAATTGACTTAAATGCGATTCGCGAAAACAAACGCCGGATTGAAGCGCTCGGGCGCCCCGTGTTTGCGGTCGTGAAAAACAATGCCTATAACCTAGGAATGGAGCCAGTTGTGACGACTTTGTATGATGAAGGAGTCCGTCACTTCATGGTGACCACGTTAGAAGAAGCGCTCGAAGTACGAACGCATGCGGAGTCGGCTCGCGTCCTCGTCATGAATCCGGTATATACGTGGGAACACGTGCATGCCCATGATTTTGACGTCGCAATCGGCTCGTATGAATGGCTCGTCTCGCAGCGTGAGCATCTCGATGGCGTTCGCCTTCATTTGAAATTAGACGTCGGCATGAACCGATTCGGTGCCAAAACGTTTGAAGAAGCGCTACAAATCGTTGCCTTCTGCCAAAATGAAGGATTGAACCTTGTCGGACTATGTACACATTTTCCGCTCGCGGATGCGGACAATGCCGAAGTCGAGCATAGCGTCCAAGTCGAACGCTTTGCCGACTGGTCGACACGTTTGATGGAACGTCATACGTTTGAACTGATCCATGCGGCAAATAGTGCGGCCACGCTTCAAGACGACTCGCGCTTGCACCATTGCACACATGTGCGTGTCGGTATTTTCTTATACGGTTATTCGTCGGTTGAGCCGGTTGAGTGGCTCGTACCTGCGTTTTATTGGGAGACAGAAGTGGTTGCCGTCCACGACATCGAAGCGGGGGCTCATGTCGGGTATGGAACGGGATATACCGCGGAATCGAAAGAACGGATTGCTGTCTTACCTGTCGGATATGGGGATGGATTGATGCGGGCGAGACGTCACTTGCCTGTTCACATCGCGGGGAAAGCATACCCGTTCATCAGTAACATCTTTATGAGCCATAGCTTCATCAAAGTCGACGAAGACGTACAAATCGGCGACCGCGTCGCATTATATGGGATCGAGACGAAAATCGATGACGTGACACGTGTTGGCTATGCCAACAACTCAGAACAGCTCTGTGCCCGTTCGTGGCGTGTCCCACATCGCTTTGAAGGAGGAATTGTATGTACACCACCAATCAATCAGAATGTTTGATCGAAGGCGTGTCCGTCCGTGAACTTCAAGCGACGTACGGGACACCTTTATACATCATGAGTGAGCCAGAACTAGAGCGTCGCCTTGGAATTGTCCAGAATGCGTTTCTAGATAAGTATCCGAACACGTATGCGTTATACGCGTCAAAAGCATTATCGATTGCGGCCGTTTATGAAAAAGTGATGGCCGCAGGGTTAAGTGTCGATGTCGTCTCAAGGGGTGAGATGTACGTAGCACTGCATGCCGGTGTACCGGCGGAGCGCATTCACGTTCATGGATCGAACAAGACGATTCTTGACATCACGTATGCTCTCGAACAGGGGATTACACACTTTACCATCGACAATATGCGGGAGATCAGCCTCTTGTCAGGACTTGCGGCTGAATACAATCGCGAAGTCGATGTGCTTCTCCGCATTGTGCCTCAAGTTGTCGGGGGTGCCCATGCGGCGATACAAACGGGTGGGGTTGATACAAAATTCGGTTTCCCGACGCATGACGACACGTATTTAGACGCGATTCGTGCAACATTAGAAGCCGAGCACTTACAGTTGAAGGGAATCCATTGTCACGTCGGTTCTCAAATTCAAGATCCGACCCTCTTCATCAACACGGTGAAGACGATGGTGCGCTTCATGGATACGATTCGTCAGGAAACCGGCTATACGACGGACGTCTTGAACATCGGTGGGGGATTCGGCGTCGCTTACTTGGATGAAGACGAATATCTCGATTTTGCCCAGACGATGGAGCAAGTGATGGAGACGTTGGTCGAGGAGGTCGAGGCACGTGAATTGCCACTTCCGAAAATCGGGATTGAGCCGGGACGTTGGCTCGTCGCCAATGCGGGTGCCACGCTTTATGAGGTGGGGACCGTCAAAGAAGTGAGTGGCGTTCGTACATTCGTGTCTGTCGATGGCGGGATGACGGACAATATCCGTCCGGCATTGTATGACGCGGAGTATGAGGTCGTGGCAGCGACTCGGATGAATGAAGAGAAGACGCTCGAGGCAAAAATAGTCGGAGCGTGCTGTGAGTCGGGAGACATCATCTCGAACCGCTCATTGATCCCCCCTGTCACACCAGGTGATTTATTACTTGTCAAAGCAACAGGAGCGTACAATTTCTCCATGGCGAGCAACTATAACCAGATGCTTCGTCCAGCTGTTGTCTTCGTGAAGGACGGGGCACATCGACTTGTCGTTCGTCGCCAAACGTTTGAAGACTTGGTGGCATGTGAGGTCATTGGACAATCAACGTAAGACTGCAGAGCAATCTGTAGTCTTTTTTCGATTTTGAAATGAGAACGTTTTTCAATTATGATAGAGAAGAGAAAAAAAGGGGAAGTGACGGTCATGACAAAGACAGCAGCACAAAAGTTAATTGAAGAAAGACGTACGGTCCGTATGTTCAAAGAAGAACCAATCGATACGAAAGTGCTCTATGAAGTGTTGCAATCGGCACATCATGCACCATTTCACAATAAAGTCGAGCCGTGGAACGTGTATGTGTTCAATGGGGACGGGAAGCAAGTGTTACTCGATGCGCTCGAACCAGCCTTCTCGGAGGCGTCAGAGGGGCAACGCGAAAAGGTGACGGGGCGAATTTTAAATGCGGCGGCCTGTATGTATGTGACGGCAAAACATTTTGAAACGGACAAAGGGAATCGTGACGCGTTACTCGCGACGGCGACATTCATTCAAAATGTTCAGCTGCTCTTAAGTGAACGTGAGATCGGGATGGTCTGGCGTACGGGTGGACTGTTCGATGATGCACGGTTGAAGGAAATGATTGGGGCGGAAGGGGAGACGTTTATCGGTCTCCTGCAAATCGGGAAATATGACACAGAAGATATCCCTACACCGAAAGCGCGACAACCGATTGATTCGCATCTCATCATGTTTGAATAATAAAAAGCGAGCGATGGGGAATCCCTTCGCTCGCTTGCTGTATATATCTGAGTTATCGCTTTATTTTTGTTGCGAGCCAATCTTGAATCACAGTCGTTGGAATCATCCAGTCGTTCCTCCATTTTTAGAATCTTCTTCTCTACTATTATCCAAATGCATACGTTCCCAAACCTCTCGATGTGCGCCATGAAGGGCATCATCGAATGAATCATCGATATGAAGACCATAACTTGGATTGATGGATGTGGCATACAGGTCTAGCATGAGTTGATCATGGTTCGGATACATAGAGTGGGCTCCTTTCAATACATCAGCTTGGCTACACCTTCAGTATACAAAGGAACTATGAAGAAAATTCGAGAGAAACGTTAACATTTTATGAATCTTGTAAACGCTTTCACAATTGTTGGATTTCGCGAACTGGAACGCACGACTGCTTATATTGTTCGGCACGCTTGGCATATTTCTTTACCGTTCTCTCCATGATAAAACGATCTTCATCGTTTAATGGACGAACGACTTTTGCTGGGACGCCCATGACCATCACCCCTTCAGGAATCTGCATGTTCGGTGTGACGAGCGCACCGGCAGCGACAAAGGACCCTTTTCCAATCTTCGCCCCATCGAGTACGGTAGCGTGCATGCCAATCAAGCAGTCTTCTTCAATCTCACAGCCGTGAATCATCGCCATATGACCAATCGAGACA
The DNA here is from genome assembly GCF_018617125.1 of Exiguobacterium sp. s181. GTDB lineage: Bacteria > Bacillota > Bacilli > Exiguobacteriales > Exiguobacteriaceae > Exiguobacterium > Exiguobacterium profundum. The sequence continues at coordinate 156,246 of NZ_JACSJM010000004.1, read as the reverse complement.
CGATCATGAATGATTGTCGGTGAGCCTTCATATTGGTGGATCATCGAACCATCTTGAATGTTGACGTAAGAACCGATTTGAATGGGTCCTTCGTCTCCACGGATGACGGTATTGAACCATACTCCCGAGTGCGCGCCGATGGTCACATCTCCAATCACATGTGCCCCTGGTGCGAGATAAGTCGTCGGGTCGACTTTTGGTGTCAACTCTCCTAATTTGTATTGCATCGTTGTAACCCCTTTCAGACGGATATGTTATCATTGTCGCACAACTTGAAAAAGAAATTGCAACGAAAAGAATATTCTTGGTAAGATAGTTAAAATACGTTGAATAAGGAGATCGAAAGATGGAGAAACAACATTTGATTGACATCGCCGCAAAGAAAAAGAAAGCGGCCGTCGTCTTTAAAGACGTCGCAGTGATTGACGTGTACAGTCGTGAGACGATTCGTACAGACGTCGCCATCGACGGGGGATATATCGTGGCTATTGGGGATGGGTACGATGGGGAGGTCGAGTATCACGATCCGACGTGGACGCTTGCGCCGTCCTTTATCGATTCCCACGTCCATATCGAGTCATCGATGGTCCCACCGCATGAGTTTGCGAAAGCGGTCTTGCCACTTGGCGTCACGACCGTGATTGCCGATCCACATGAGATTGCGAATGTGAACGGAGCACTCGGGATTGAGTACATGTTAGCAGATGCGAAAGGACTTCCACTCGACGTCCGCATGATGCTTCCGAGTTGTGTACCGGCGACACCGTTCGAACATGCAGGTGCTAAACTGTATGCGGAAGATTTGGCCCCGTTTTTAGGAGATCCAGGAGTGCATGGACTAGGCGAGGTCATGGATTATCCTTCGGTTGAAGCCGGAAGTGAAGACATGCTTCAAAAAATCGCACAGACGGAACAAGCGGGTAAAGTGGTCGACGGACACGCATCGGGACTTGGCCCAGACCAATTGAACGTCTATCGTTCTGCAGGAATCATGACGGATCATGAATGTACGACTGCGGAAGAGGCGATTGAACGAGTGCGACGTGGATTCTACGTTCAAATTCGGGAAGGGTCCGTTGCTCGAAACGTGGAGAAGGTGAGCCTAGCCGTTACGGAAAGCAATGCCCACCGCTTCCTTTTCTGTACGGATGATAAGCATTTGGATGACTTGGTCGCGGAAGGTGGAATCGACTACAACATCCGTACCGCCATCAAGCAAGGGGTTAAGCCGGAAACGGCCTATGCCATCGCAAGTCTACATGCCGCAGAGGCCTATGGATTAAAAGAGGTCGGGGCCATTGCACCTGGTAAGAAGGCGAACTTCGTTATCTTGTCAGACGTCGAATCGGTAAAAATCGAACAAGTCTATGTGAATGGTACGCTCGTTGCGGAGAAGGGGAATGCGACGTTTGAATCGGAAGGGATTGAAGTGCCAAAACCGATGAAAGGTGAGCTCGCTTTACCCGAATTGACCGCCGAATCGTTCCGACTTGCCGCAAGTGAAGAAGAAATCGATGTCATTCAAGTGCTTCCGAACAGCTTGTTGACGAAACGACAGCGTCTCACGTTCCAACCAGACGCATCAGGCGCAGATTTATCGCAGGATATCGCGACGCTTGCCGTCATCGAACGCCATCATGGGACAGGCCATATGGCTCTTGCCCCGGTAACGGGATTCGGCTTGAAACGAGGTGCCCTGGCAGCCACAGTTGCCCATGACAGCCATAACTTGGTCGTCGCCGGGGTCAGCCCGGAAGACATGTTGCTCGCGGCGAGAACGCTTGAAAAAGTAGGGGGAGGGGTCGTCGCCGTATCGGAAGGAGAAGTGCTTGCCGTCCTTCCGCTCGAGATTGGTGGACTGATGACGAAGCGACCGTATCGTGAAGTGGCAGAGATTCTGGAACAGCTCAATGATGCGCTAGATGTCGTGGGAGCCCATCGTCATTTCAATCCGTATTTGACGATGTCCTTCCTCGCCTTACCGGTCATTCCTGACTTGAAATTGACCGATATGGGATTGTTCGACGTGACCACGTTCTCATTCATCAACGCTTGACTCGGTCTAACGTATGATTTTTGTTAAGAACCGCCGATAACGATTGAATGCGTGACGGGAAGTTGGTATAGTTACGTCAAGTTTCATCGGGTCAACATTGAAAGGGGGGATATTACAGATGGAACAAGTTGCTTACAATCGGTCGTATGATGAACATGAGGAATTGATCAATTCTGTATATCGTGCTTTCAAGGACCGATGCGAAGAACTACCAGAAGAAACACAGACAAAACGTCGTTTACGACGACTTATTTTCTCTACGATTAAAGAACAGACGAAGTCTCACGCTGACCGATTCGTGTTGTATCACTTCTTCAACGATTTCTTTAAAGCGGTGGAAACGAATGACCAAGAAGCACTCGCTGTCTTGAAGCGAATCATTCGTGATGAAAAAAACTATTGATATGTGACACCAACCTGTGATAATTTAGACGTAACTTTAAATGAATATTCGTGCTATCGATGAGGTAGAGGTGCGATGCTGATGAGTAAGTAGTCGGAGGATGACAACGATGAGGACTACAAAAAGGCAGGATCGCCGAAGTGCAACACCATGTCCGTGGGGTTGTGCTGGGCTGACGGGAAATACCCGTCGGACTGCCATACATATTTACGTATGGAGCGCTCCAAGTCGGCTAAGAAAGACGGAACATCCAGCGAGGGTGTCGGCTTTGTTGCCGATGCCCTCGCTTTGCGTTTTTTTAAGCATAGGGGGGCCTCATCCTAATAAAAAAGGAGGAATTCAGCATGGTAGATTATTCAACATCGGTACTCTCACTCGTACCGGCATTACTTGCAATTATTATGGCAATCACAACACGAAAGGTCATCCCATCACTCGGTGTCGGGATCATCGCAGGAGTCCTTCTCTTGCATAGCTTCAATCCAATTGATTCGATTCAATATTTGTGGTCGAACGTCATCGCCTTATTCTGGGCGGATGGAGCCATCAATGAATGGAACGTCTTGTTGATTGCGTTCTTGCTCCTTCTCGGGATTTTATCGTCAATCATTCAAACGTCAGGTGGCGCACGCGCATTTGGTGAATGGGCTGCGGCGAACGTCAAGACAGCACGCGGTGCACGTCTCGTCTCATTCGGACTTGGTATTTTGATTTTTATCGATGACTACTTCAATAGCTTGGCGGTCGGAAACATCAGTCGTCCACTCACAGACCGTAAAAACATCTCACGTGCAAAACTGGCTTACATGATTGACTCAACGGCAGCACCTGTCTGTGTCATCAGTCCGCTTTCAAGTTGGGGTGCATATATCATCGCCATCATCGCAGGTATTTTGGCAAAATACTCGATTGACAGCTATTCGTCATTCTCTGCATTCATTCAAATCATCCCAATGAACTTCTATGCCGTCTTCGCACTACTCTTGACAGCATATGTGGCATTCACTGGACTTGCCATCGGACCGATGCGCACGCACGAACTTCGTGCCCTCCAAGGGGAGTTGTATGATTCGGCAAAAGGAAAGCCGATGGGAATGAGCGAAGATTTACACGAGCACGAAGGTGGAAAAGTACGTGATTTGATCGTACCAATTATCACGCTTATCATCGCGACAGTGTCAGCGATGCTTTACACGGGTGGTCAAGCGCTCGCGGCTGACGGTCAAGACTTCTCGTTGATTGGAGCCTTCGAATCGACAGACGTGACACGCTCACTCGTTGCGGGTGTTGTCATCAGTTTGATTGTCGCATTCTTGCTTCTCATTGGTCGTAAAATCCCAACACGTGACTATGGAAAAGCGGCATGGGAAGGCGTTCGTGCCATGTGGCCGGCTGTCTTGATTCTCTTGTTTGCTTGGACAATCATTGCGGTCATCAGCGACATGAAGACTGGTGAATACTTGGCGAGCTTCGTGACAGATACAATCGCTGCATCTTACTTGCCACTCCTTCTCTTCTTGATTGCCGGAATCATGGCATTCTCGACAGGAACGAGCTGGGGAACATTTGGTTTGATGCTTCCAATCGGTGCCGACTTGATCATGGCCGTTGAACCAGAACTCCTTCTCGCGTCACTTGCGGCTGTATTGGCCGGAGCGGTGTTCGGTGACCACTGTTCACCAATTTCCGATACAACGATTCTCAGCTCAACAGGAGCGGGCTCACACCATATCGACCACGTGGTGACACAATTGCCGTACGCTATTCTTGCAGCGGTCATCTCGGCGATTGGTTACTTGGTGCTCGGGATTACAGCGTCGATTTGGATCGGATTCTTCGCTGCATTGATTTCGTTCATCGTATTGGTTGGAATCGCAGAAGTGATTTCAAAACGTGGGAAAGTACCTGCAGAACTTCGCGCAAAGCGTGAGGCGTGATATATGAAAATGACTTCCATCAAATCGATGGAAGTCATTTTTTATGTGCGGTTGTCACTGCATAAGTGAGACGGTCGAGTAGTTTACCGAGAATGAACCAAAAGGGAACTATGATGTACAGTGATAGGCTGTGGTAATGAAGATGAATGACGTACAAAGAAAACCAAGGTGTCTCGCAATCAAAATGGAGGCGAAGTAGATGTGCTTGTCATCCAATCCAGATACATTCATGATGCAGATCGTAACAGCTAATAAGGTGAACCGCAGTGTCAAACTCTTTATAGAGAGACTTTCACGACAGAAAAACCTCCCTGGTCCATGTAGGAATCAAGGAGGTTACAATCATTATTTCACGTCAAGCCACTTGAAACTTGCATCGGCACCGAACGGGTGACGGTACATGTTCTCGATGTTTGAACGCTCTAAGTATGCCTCACCTTTTTGATAAATCGGAGCGATGGCAAAGTCTTCTTCGAGAAGGATGCGTTCTGCTTCTTGCATTGCTTCCCAACGTTTCATCTGATCGGCTTCTTTCTTCGCAGATTGAATCAACTGATCATATTCGTCATTCGAGTACTCCATACGGTTAAACGGTCCGTCTGTGACCCACATGTCGAGGTATGTCATCGGATCCTGATAGTCAGGGCCCCAACCAGCTGCAGAAACGTCATATTCGCCTTTCCCTTCAAGATCAAGGAAGTTTTTGAACGGTTGCTGTTTGATGTTAAGTGTCAAACCAGGCAAGTTCTTCTCAAGTTCGCCTTTGATGAACTCGTTCACTTTCTTGAACGCTTCTTCGTCACGTGAGAGGAACTCGAGTTCGATTGTTTCAACACCTAATTCTTCTAATCCTTTTTCCCACGCGGCTTTTGCTTCATCTACGTTGTAGTTGAGGAGGTCTGGATACTTCTCACGGAAGTCAGCTCCGTCTTCTGTGAACGTGAAGTCTTTCGCTACGATATAGTTCGCCGGTTGCGATCCATCTGTTAAGATGACATCTGTCACACTCTGTTTGTCGAATCCTTTCGCAAGTGCTTCACGGATGTTGACGTTTTGGAGCGCTTCGTTCTTTTGGTTGAAACGAAGGAAGTTGATTCGAGCGTCGGCACGCGTTTTGAACTCGTCGCTATCTTCGAATTGCGGAACGAATTCAGAAGAGAGGAGCGTGTAGTCCGCTTCACCCGACTCGAACAAGTTGACCCCAGTCGACACGTCTTTTACGACTTTGACGTTGATCGTGTCCATCTTGACGTTTTCAGCATCCCAATATTCAGGGTTCTTCTTGTAAACCCATCCTGCATTGTCTTGCCACTCGCTCAAGACGTAAGGACCGTTATAGAGTGTCTTGTCGACAGATGTTGCGAATTCTTCGCCTTGCTCTTCGACGTACTCTTGTTTTTGCGGCATATACGTCGGGAAACCAGTCAATCCTAAGAAATAAGGAGCTGGTGCTTCCAATTGTACTTCAAGCGTTTTCTCGTCAATCGCTTTTGCGCCGAGGTCATCGAGCGACATTTCACCTGCAAGAATTTTGTTGGCGTTTTTCAAGTCTTGAAGAATGTAGGCATACTCCGCACCTGTTTCAGGATTGAGAGCACGTTTCCAAGAGTAAACGAAGTCTTCAGCTGTAATTGGAGAACCGTCTGACCAGTTTGCGTCACGTAACTTGAACGTGTATGTAAGGCCATCCTCAGATACTTCGACATCTTCGGCAATCCCCGGTGTCGGTTGGTTGTTCTCGTCTAGACGATACAATCCTTCGAACACGTTGTTTGTCACGATGATCGATGTCGAGTCTGTTGTAAGTGTCGGATCGAGCTGCGGCAAGTCCGTCGCCGATACCATTGTGATTTCTTTTTTTGCATCGCTTGAAGATGAACCTTCTGAACTCGATGAGTCATCCCCTGTGCTACAAGCTGCCGTCGCCAATAATGCGACCCCCGATAACGCTAACCATTTTTTGTTACGCATCATACAACCTCCCGAAAATTCTGATAATTTAGAATATGTTGTAATTAAACTACATCTGACATGAATATGCAATGGAATTTTTCAAATTATCCGAAAATATAAACTTATTCAGAATGACTATTCAGCAATCCTTGCAGGAAGTAGAATAGAAAAATCTACGAATGATTATACAATATTTTTGTATAGTTATTCGTATAGACAGAGTAGTAGTGGAGGCGTTAACTTGAAACAACATTCAGCCGGAATCGGCTTTTTCGGTCTAGCGGCAATGGTCGTTGGGACTATGATTGGTGGAGGTGCGTTTAACTTGCCTGGTGCCATGGCACAAGGGTCAGGGGTCGGACCAGTTTTAATTGGATGGGGAATTACGGGGGTCGGCATGATTATGCTCGCCTTTGTCTTTCAGTTTTTAGCCAACACGCGGCCAGAGCTAGAAGGTGGAATTTATGCTTATGCCCGTGAAGGCTTCGGGAAGTTTGTTGGATTCAACAGCGGCTGGGGATACTGGATGTCGGCTTGGATTGGGACGGTAGCCAACATCACGTTGATTTTCAGTACATTGGCTTATTTTTTCCCTGTTTTCTCAGCAGAACACCGACTGTTTCGCTTGTTCGTGAGTGTCGTTCTGATTTGGGGTTTATTTTGGCTCATTTCACGCGGGATGCGTGAAGCGGCACTTCTCAATATCGTAACAACGATTGCGAAACTCGTTCCGATTATCTTGTTTATCGTGTTGATCGTATTCGCCTTTCGAATCGATACGTTCCAAGTCGATTTTTGGGGAGAAACAGGGTTTGTTTGGGCGGATGTGTTTCCACAAGTGAAGTCAACGATGCTCGTCACACTTTGGGCGTTTGTCGGGATCGAGGGAGCGGTCGTGTTGTCGTCGCGCGCACGTCATAAAAAAGATGTCGGTCGTGCCACGGTCATTGGTCTGATTGGAACTTTATTGATATATATGATGATTTCCATCTTCTCGTTTGGTGTCATGACACAGGAGCAACTCGCTGCGTTGCCTGAACCGTCGATGGCATATGTGTTAGAAGCGGTCGTCGGCCCGTTCGGCGCAACATTGATTAACATCGGACTGCTCGTGTCATTAACAGGCGCATTGCTCGGCTGGACGATTTTAGCGACGGAGATTTCGTACGTAGCGAGCCGAGATGGGGTGTTTCCGAAAGTATTTCACCGTTTGAATGCGAACGAGACACCGGTAAACGCGCTATTCATCACCCAAGCGTTCACTCAAGTCGTTACGGCCATCGCCTTGTTTTCAGAACAGACGTATCTCGTGCTTTCAAGCATCGCTGGAATCGCAGCACTCGTTCCTTATCTATTCTCGGCACTCTATGGATGGATGGAGGCGAAGCGGACGACGTCGCTACGGTTGATGGTCGTTTCCGGGATTGCCTCGCTATACGCCGCCTGGTTACTCTATGCTTCGGGAGTCGAGTATGTCTTGATTGCGATGATTCTATACGCACCCGGCATCTTCGTCTTTCTTTTGGCAGAACGGGAACAAGGACGACCATTTTTGACCCGTACCCAGTCGTTGATTGCCTTGATTATTCTATTATGTGCGACCTATGGCATTTATGGGCTTTGGACAGCCACAATCGCCCTATAAGAAAACTCACCGGCGCCTCAAGCGTTCGGTGAGTTTTTTGATGATCGGAGTAATTGTTCGATTACACTTGGTGAAGCAGGTCTCGCATATAAATAGCCCTGGAAAGAATCGCAATCTGTCGACTTTAAGTGTGCCAACATCTCTTCATCTTCGACTCCCTCTGCGACGACGTGGAGATTTAAACTCTTCCCAAGATGGACGATGACATCGAGGAGATGAGATTTGGACGCCATCCAATCATCGAGAAAGACTTTATCGATTTTGAGTTCATCGACCGGGAAGGACTTCAAATACTGCAAGGACGAGAAGCCTGTTCCGAAATCGTCAATCGACAGTCGATAGTTCAAGCGCTTGATTTGTTCCATGCGTTCGATGATTTCATCAGTTTGTTGCATGACAAGACTTTCCGTGATCTCCAAAATGACGTCTGCCGGGTCGAGCTGGAGTTGTTGCTTGATGTTTCGTAACGTATTCAAAAAACTGTCGCTTCGGAATTGATTAGGCGAAATGTTGATTGCCATCGAGAGCGGTTGATCGAACTCGGTTTTCCAGGCTTTCAGTTGTTTCGTTGCCTCTAAGATGACCCAGTTGTTGATGGGAACGATGAGTGCCATCTCTTCCGCGAGCGGAATGAACTCTGAAGGCGGAATTTGTCCCAGTTCGTCGTGATGCCAACGAAGGAGTGCCTCAAAACCGATGAGCCGGTCTGTGGCGAGTTCATACTTTGGTTGATACTCAAGATAAAAATGCTTTTCTTCAAGGGCTCGGTACATCGCCTTCTCAATATGGATTTGTCTCGAGAAAGCGGCATCCATATCTTTTGTCACAAATTGAATCGTACCGACACCGATCTGTTTCCCTTTGAAGAGGGCACTTTCAGCACGTGTATACAGTTCCTCGAGTGAACTTGTCGAAGACGGATAAAATACGCATCCGATCGAAATCGATACCATGATGGAGTGATGGTAAATCCGGAACGGACGTTGCAGTTCGTGTTGCAGATGTCGGAGTACTTGGAACACTTCTTCTTTCGATTCCTCGAAGAACATGACTCCGAACAGTCCGCCCGTAGGATGGAATAAAAGAGCGGACTCCGGAATGAGATGCAGTGCGCGCTCTTTGATTTGGATGAGAAGTTCGTTCCCAACGCGAGACCCGAATGACTCATTGATAATTTTGAAGCGGTCGATATCAAACAAGGCAATATGAAGGAGACCTTCTCGCTCATCGATTTGTCGAAGGATTGAGTCGTAGCGACGTAAAAACCCTTTTTTATTATAAAGTCCGGTCAACTCATTTTGATAAGCGAGGAACTGGACTTCTTTTTCAAGGCGCTTCTTTTCCGACACATCAAATCCGAATGCGGTATATTGAATCACTTCATTCTTCTCACTAACAATCGGTACGACGGTCAAGTTAAGCCAACACGGCTCTGACTCATGTTGCTTACAGGAGATCGGCATCTCACCGTTCCAAATCCGATTGGTCGCCAGTGATTTTAAAACGTTACGCGAAATCCCGTCTTGTTCACTTGAATCATGAATGAGTTCGAACCATTCGCGTCCGATTAGCTGTTGCTCCGTCGCATCGAGTAGACGGCATAAGGAAGGATTGATGTCTACAATCTCGCCTTTCGCATTTGTCGCCAAGTAATGTGTGGACTGTTTGATCATCTCTTGAAAATGATGAAGTAGATTGAACTGTTCTGTACTGATGAGCGGTCCAAATCCTTTTGGGAGAAACGCTAAAAAATAACCATAGATTCCTTCGAGCGAAAAAGATTGCAGGTAGGCAGTCGCATAGATGACGGAGCCATCTTTATGTTGAAACGGCGTCATCGCCGTTGTCGAGAATGGATATTGAAGGAGGAGCGGAGACCATGTTTCGAGAGCATGATCTAATTGCCGGACGACCGGCAGCGGTTGATGGAGGACTTCGTCACGTTCCCAGCCGAATAAAACTTCGGCATGCGTATTCCATAATAGGACCGTACCATCTTGAGAAATGTAACAACACGGAACAGATAAAGCATCGATGAATTCATCTACTGGTAAATCACGCAATGAAGCCACATCATTTCCTCCAATCTGTCATGCTAAATGCATATTCTAATGTCAGTGTACCTGATTTTGCCAATTCAAGGAATGCTTAAGTTCGTCATTGTCAAAAGAAAGAGGGACGTCATATACTGAAAGAGTAAGATAGTTTTGAATAAGGGGGAAACAATATGTCAAAAACACATGAAGTGATTGAGTTGACAGAGAAGTTCGGGGCACATAACTATCATCCACTACCGATTGTCATTTCGGAGGCGAAAGGGATTTGGGTAACCGATCCTGAGGGGAATCGCTACATGGATATGTTAAGTGCATACTCTGCTGTCAATCAGGGACACTGTCATCCAAAGATCATCCAAGCGCTTAAAGATCAAGCGGATAAGATCACGTTGACGTCGCGTGCCTTTTATAACGATCAACTCGGACGTTTTTACGACAAAGTGGTAACGCTTACAAAGAAACAGATGGTGTTACCGATGAACACGGGTGCAGAAGCGGTCGAGACGGCCGTGAAGACAGCACGTCGTTGGGCATATGACGTGAAGGGTATTCCGGGACAAGCTGAAATCATCGTCTGCTCAGGAAACTTCCATGGACGGACGATGGCTGCTGTGTCGATGTCGACAGAAGCAGAATATCAGCGTGGATTCGGACCGCTATTGCCAGGGTTCAAAGTTGTGCCATATGGTGATATCGATGCATTCGAAGCGGCGATCACAGAGAACACAGCGGCGTTCATCGTTGAACCGATTCAAGGTGAAGCGGGGATCATCATTCCGCCGGCAGGTTATTTGAAGCGGGCATCTGAGCTCTGTAAAGAACATAATGTCCTTTTCGTCGCAGATGAGATCCAGTCTGGACTTGGTCGTTCTGGAAAGTGGTTTGCCATCGAGTGGGAAGATGTCACACCGGATATGTATATTCTCGGAAAAGCACTTGGAGGTGGGGTCTTCCCAATCTCATGCGTTGCAGCTGACCAGGAGATTCTTTCGGTCTTCAACCCAGGCTCGCACGGGTCGACGTTTGGCGGAAACCCGCTTGCTTCAGCTGTTTCGGTCGCAGCTCTTGAAGTGCTTGAAGAAGAAAACCTACCGGAGCGTTCGCTAGAACTCGGGACGTACTTCATGGATCGCTTGAAGTCGATCGACAATCCGATGATTCGTGATGTTCGCGGTCGCGGACTCTTTATCGGCATTGAGTTGACGGAGTCGGCTCGTCCTTACTGTGAGGCGCTAAAAGAGCGAGGACTTCTCTGTAAAGAAACACATGAGACCGTGATTCGATTGGCACCACCGCTCGTGATCACGAAAGAAGAACTCGACCAAGCGTTCGAAGCGATTGAAGCCGTTTTGGCGCCAGCAGCTATTTCGTAAATGAAGACAGCTTGATATAATCGTTTTAGCTCAATCGACACCTGCGTTGCAGGTGTCTTTTTCGTGGAGGAGGAATTCAATGCTGTACGTATACGTTGGACTAGCAGGGGCGGTCGGTGCTTTGGCTCGCTATGGACTCGGCTTGATGGTCGATTCACTGGGATCAAGTGTGTTTCCCGTCGCAACTCTTCTGACTAATCTCATCGGTAGTTTTTTGTTGGGGTGGTTGACACACATGTTTCTTCGAACAGGCAAACCTTCTCCTCAATTCGTCACCATTGTAGGGACCGGAATGATCGGTTCCTTCACTACATTCTCTACGTTTAGTGTTGAAACGATTCGATTATTAGACGAAAGTCGGATAGGGCTGGCGCTTCTATACGTCTTTCTGAGTATCACGCTTGGACTCGGGAGCTCATGGCTTGGTTATCGTGTCGGCGCGAGAAGAAAAGGTGGGGTGAATTAGGATGACGATCATGTGGATTGCGACAGGTGCCTTTTTTGGCGCGATGTGTCGTTTTGCTCTCGGTCAATTGATGAAACGGTGGTCTAATTCCACCTTTCCATGGGCAACATTATGCGTCAATGTGTCAGGTTCGTTTGGCCTTGGGTATTTATATGCCCACACGAGCCATCCGTCGCTCTTTCTCTTTTTAGGGATTGGGTTTTTAGGCTCGTTTACGACGTTTTCGACCTTGAAGCTTGAATTGATGCGCTTTGCGACAAAAGACTGGATTCGATTCGGACTTTATCTCCTTGCGACATATCTGTTTGGATTACTGGCAGCTTATATCGGATGGTCCATCTAAAACAACGCCCCTTCGAGATGGAAGGGGCGTTGTTTTATTCTGCAAGTTGAAGCTTCTCGGTACATGAAGCACAAGTCGTTTCGTATGACTCGCACTGTTCATCCATATGTTTCCCGCATTCCTGGCACGTTTTGTCCGGTAGTTTTTGATAAAACTCGACAGATGATTCGAGTCGGCTCGCCCATTCATTCATATGAAAAATGCCTCCTTCGTAGATGTGTCACAGTATTGGTTGTTGTCATGATTGTATTATAACAGATACTATTAAGTCAACTATAATATATAACAGATATATTCGGGATTTTTTGCTACACTATACTCATCAAAAGACGAGGTGAAAAAAATGAAAGTGCCACAGTGTGAAACGATTGGGATTCAATCTGAGGACGTTCCAACGCTACAAACCGCCTTGGCGCAATTAGATGCGCCTCGAGTCAGTCGTTTGTTTAAAGCATTCGCTGATCCGACCCGTCTAAAAGTGCTGTATGTGTTGACGCTCGAACACGAACTATGTGTATGCGATGTGGCCGCCGTTATCGGCCACTCTAACGCGACCGCATCTCACCATTTACGGACGTTACTCGAACAAGGGTTGGTAAAGTATCGTAAAGAAGGGAAAGTCGTTTATTATTCATTGGATGATGAACACGTAAGACAGCTCGTTGAAATTGCATTGACGCATAGTGAAGAACAAAAAGACGTTTAAGTCCAATGACCGTCCCTCGAATAGGGACGGTCATTTTTTTGGTACTTGTCTTCGATTAAAATTCACGTTACGATATATTCAAATGAACGTTTGAATGTTAGGGGGATATCATGAGAAATCGAGACGTATTACCTGTGTCCGGTATTACCTGTACGAATTGTGCAGCTAAGATTGAGCGAGATGTATCGAAACGTGAAGAAGTCGCATCTTGTCAAATTGATTTTGCGACGAGTCGTATGGTGATTGAGTGGGTGGACCCGTCAAACCGTGACAAGACGCTTCAGTCGATTGAGCAGACGATGGAACGGATTGAACCGGGAGCGAAGTTTGTAAAACAAGACGACGATCAAACCGAAGAACGAGATTGGACGCTTTGGAGATTCCTTATGGCCGCTTTTATTTTTTCAATTGCCATTTGGACAGATTCGATTTTAGGATATATTGCGGCATATTCACTTGCTGGTTACGACGTCGTATACGGTGCGGTCCGGAACATATGGAACCGGGAATGGTTTGACGAGAAATTTTTAATGACCATCGCGACAATCGGGGCATTCGCCATTTCGGAATACCCGGAAGCGGTGGCGGTCATGCTGTTTTATCAACTTGGGGAATACGTGCAAGGACGGGCGGTACGCGCCTCCCGAAAATCGATTCAGTCCTTGTTGAATATGAAACCGACCCGAGCGCGTGTACTCGAGGCGGGTCAGGAAATGGAACGATTGCCGGAAGAAGTAACGGTCGGGTCACACCTCGTCATTCGTTCAGGAGAACTAGTCCCGATGGACGGATTCGTCGTGAGTGGGGCGAGCTCTTTAAATACGTCGTCATTGACTGGTGAATCCGTTCCAAGGCAAGTTAGCGCGGGCGAGGAAGTGTTGGCAGGTATGGTCAATATCGAGGGGCGTCTCATCGTTGAAACGACAAAGCTCGCGGCTGAATCAAGCCTTCAAAAAATGATTGCTCTCGTCGAAGAGGCGAATGGAAAGAAAGCAAAAACGGAACAAATGATCACGCGCTTGGCAAAAGTCTATACACCGATTGTGGTAGTCATGGCGACACTTGTCGCATTCGTTCCACCCTTGTTTGTAGGGGACTTGAATGAATGGATTTACCGGGCCTTGATTTTTCTCGTCATCAGTTGCCCGTGTGCACTTGTGATTTCAATCCCGTTAGGTTATTTCGGGGGGATCGGTTCTGGATCGAAACAAGGGATTCTTGTAAAAGGTGGCGAGTTCCTTGACACGTTGACTGAAGTGGATACAGTGGTCTTCGACAAAACAGGGACATTGACGACCGGACGATTTGAAGTGACCGATGTCGTGACGACAGACGGTATCACCGTTAATGAACTGTTACATTTAGCTGCTCGGGTCGAACGAGCATCCAATCATCCTCTTGCGCAAGCAATCGTCCGTCGTGCTGGGGAGGTTCAAGCGTTTGAATCGATTCAAGAGGAGCCAGGATATGGTCTCCGTGCACGAGATGGTGACGATGAGGTGTATGTGGGGAGTGCCCGATACATGGAACGGTTAGGTCAAGTGATTGAAGATTCATCAATCGGGACGAATGTACACGTGATGAAGAATGATCGTTGGCTTGGACGAATCGAACTGATGGATACGGTAAAGCCGGATGCGTTGGCTGCGATCGAACAATTGAAACGTATAGGAATTAAGACGGTCATGCTATCTGGAGATCGTCGAGAAGTCGCTACAAAAATTGGCAAGCAACTCGGATTGGATGAAGTAAGAGGGGAGTTGCTTCCGCACGAGAAAGTGGAGGCAATCGAACGGATGCTCGGAACGCGTAAAGTTGCCTTTGTCGGGGATGGTATGAATGATGCGGCGGCTTTGGCCCGGGCAGACGTCGGTCTCGTCATGGGTGGCGTCGGAAGCGATACAGCAGTCACGGCGGCGGACGTGGTATTGATGCATGATGCGCCAACGGATGTCATTCGGGCCATTGAGCTAGGCAAACGAACGAAGCGCGTCGTCTGGCAAAATATTTTCCTTGCCTTTGGAATCAAAGCACTTGTCATGCTTTTAGGATTGTTCGGCATCGCAACGATGTGGGAAGCGGTATTTGCGGACGTGGGAGTGGCGCTTCTTGCCATCGCGAACGCGACGCGGTTACTTCGTATGACATCATGAAAGAAGTGTCTCAGTTTTGTACCTGAGACACTTCTTTTTTTATTCGATTCTGTCGTGATGCGTTTTAATGCGCAACAACATAAAGGTGAGGATGACAATAATAGCAAGAAGTAAAAAAGTGATGGTGAAAAGGACTTGTGTCAAGAAAGATACTTGATTCTCTGCCGCAATCAACTCTTTATGAATGTCTTTGTATTGCATTTGTTTGAGAGACCGTAAATCTTCTAAAATCGTTTGCCGAAGTTCTGTCATCGTTTCTGCGACAGCCGTCGCTTTCACTAAGTCGCCTTCTTCATAGATGACGAGAACGCGGTCGGCTTCCTTTTCCCAAATGGCATCTCGTTCGAGTAAATCGAGGACAGAGCTCGGTGTGTCCGGGTCATCGATGATGGATTGTTTAAGGTCTTTGGCTTGTCGAGACATGCTATAGTACATCTCTAAAAAGTGTCGGTCTTCATATGCGAGTAATCCACGGATGGCATTTGCCCGTTCGACGTTATAATACATCACGTCTTCAATCGATTCATAGGAGTCGAGTTGTTCGCCTTGAATGGTTTCGAGACGCTCATTTGTTTCTTTCAATTGAAAAATAAAAATAAAAATAATCGAAATAGATAAGATTGATAAACTGATCCATAATAAAATCCACTTTCGTTGTGACATCGTGACCCTCCTTTCTTCTACATCTACATCGTACATGATTTTGTAAAAAACGACAGAAAATATTTTTTTGAAAAAGGAAAAAACGGGGAAATGTATAATCATTAAGAGTAGTGTCTCTTGATGAGAGAAGACAATTAGATGCATAAGGAGAGTCAGTATGTCAGAGAACTCGACGTTACACAAGCTGTGCCAGGTTTTACGAAACAAGCGAACCAATCTTACCTATGAGATTCCGAGTCTTTGGAATCGCATGCGTTTCCATTCCGAGCCGGTTCGAGATGGGGTGGAACGTGTCAATCCATATGATTTTTTGTTGGAAACGATTGAAAAAACGATTTTCCCGTATGCACATGAAAATCGCGACTATCGTACTTCCATTGCGCTTGCAGAAGGACATTTACAAACCGGGGGGGATTGGATCAAACGGGCATCGGTCTACTCCATGCAAGTTCGTACATCGACCTCATGGGACCATGACGGGTCGGGTTACGTTGAAAGTGAGAATTCAGTGGGAATGAAAGACACAGGCACTTTTGTGAAAGCGCTTGCATTGATTCCACATCTTCTCTATATGGGGATCGATACATTATTCCTCTTGCCGATTTCGCAACACAGCCATAAAAACAAGAAGGGTGAATTCGGTTCTCCTTATGCCGTGCAAGACTTTTTCGCAATCGATGAAGAGTTGAAGGAAACGTTAACTGGTGACGAGATGACGGTCGAAGAAGAATTTGCCGCATTCGTGGAGGCCTGTCACATGGTAGGGATTCGTGTCGTCATCGATGTCATCCCGCGAACGTGTGCCCGAGATAACCGTCTCATCTTAGAAAACCCGGAATGGTTTTACTGGATTCCCTTGACGGAAGTCGATTACTATCATCCGCCATATGTGCCGGGCATTGGGGAGAACGTCAAACCGGAATTTGCTTTCTTGCCAATGGTATATAACTCAGAGGACGTATGGCAACACTTACGACGATTCTCCATGGCGCCGAACTTGATTGATGGGGAAAAATGGGATCGGGTTCGTAATACGTTGCTCGAGCATCCAAAAGAAAACGTGTTGGCGATGATTGAACGAGAGTTCGGCTTGACGACTGCACCTGCTTTCTCGGATTGTATCAATGACCCGCAACCACCATGGTCAGACGTAACCTATTTCCGACTTTTCTTAGACCATCCGCTTGCAGCGGCACCTTATGTGAACGATGCGAACATTGCGCCTTATATTCTGTTTGACTCGATCAAATCCAATCAATTCCGAGGAAATGAGATCAATGAACCCCTTTGGGAGATGCTCGCTGACATCATTCCTCACTATCAACGGGAATACGGTATAGATGGGGCGCGTATTGATATGGGTCATGCCCTTCCGGTTGATTTAGCACAACGAATTTTGGAACAACCGCGTGCCATCGATTCGAATTTCAGCTTTATCGCTGAAGAACTCATCGAGTCTGGAGCCTGGGCGGCGAAGGATGCTGGCTATAACATGATTATCGGATATGGCTTCTATAAAGAACCGCGATTCAACACGCATGAAACTCATCAATTCTTATATGATTCACGCTTTTTACCTCTACCAGTATTTGCGGCAGGTGAAACGGCCGATACACGTCGTCTCGCGACACGGGAAGGTGGACGAAAGGCAAGTCGCTTGTTGACGGTGTTAAACGGATTTATGCCAAATGGAGTCCCGATGACGAACTCGGGGCTTGAATTGTATGAGACACAACCGATGAACACTGGACTCGATTGTCGACCGGAAGAGGCGTATCAACTCTTCCCGACGGACCCTTATTTCGGCAAGCTTGCGTTTTTTGATGCATATCAGTTTCATTGGGACCATCCAGAACGGGATGAAATGATTGAAGTGATGCATCAAGTGGCTGAAATTCGACGTCGATGGTTGGATGTGCTCGTTGATCCGAATCACTTTGAACCGCTCGTTTTAAATGAACCGTTCGCCCCATTCATTGGATTCGCTTGGTTACGGCCAGAAACGAATGATACGTTGCTCATCGTAGCGAATACGAACATGGTAGATGCGCTACGAGGAGTGGTCACGCTTGATGGGGTGAGACGTCGAAATTGGAATGCGAGTCGTTTTGCGGAGATGGTCTATTCACCTGACTCATGGCCGTATGCGGAGCATTCGTTTGATGACAATTGGAATCTCTTGGTCGATTTGAAACCGGGAGAAGTCAAAGTGTACGAGATGAGATGAAAAAACGCCTTGGACCGAATAACCGGTTCAAGGCGTTGTGTGTTTCATGTAGTAAATGACAAATTCATCGAGCGGCATCGGTTTCGCATAGCGATATCCTTGCATGGAATCACATCCGATTTTACGAAGGAACGTCTCCTGGTACTCGGTTTCGACACCTTCGGCAACGAGCGCCATACCGAGTTGGCGGGCCATGGCGACAATGGTCGTCGTGACCATTTGATATTCGCGATTCTCTTCGAGTTGCATCGTGAACTCACGAGGGATCTTCAGTTCATCGATTGGATAGCGGACAAGGTATGCGAGTGAACTGTACCCTGTTCCGAAATCATCGATGGACAGCTTGATGCCGAGTGCTTTTAATTCTAAAATGCGATTTAATACACGATCTGAGTGATGTGCGGCAACGGTTTCCGTCAATTCAAAATTAAGGCGTGACGGCTCAATCGGGAACCGTTCGAATAGTGTTTTTAAATAATCAATCAAATGTTCATCGAACAACTGACGGACGGACAGGTTAACGGATAGTTTTGGTAAGTGGATGTCCCCTTGTTCAAATACATGAATCAATTGGAATGTCTCATGAATCATCCAACGACCTAAATCCTGAATGTGTCCCGTTTCTTCAGCGATCGGAATGAACTGGCTTGGCGGAATGAACGCACCGTTATGTTGCCAGCGCATGAGCGCCTCTGCTCCGATGATCGCTTTCGTCGAGGCATCGACTTGAGGCTGAAGGAAAAGGGAAATCTCTCCTTTTTCAAGTGCGGTTTCGAGCCCCTCCATCAACACTTTCCGCTCTTCCTTGTCCTCCCGTAACTCCGGTTCAAACATGACGGTTTCGTCACGGCCTTTGTCTTTCGCACGATACATCGCTAAATCGGCATTTGACAGCAAGTGCTTTAATTTTTTCCCATGCTCCGGGAAACGGACGATCCCAATCGAGGCATGAACTTCGACGAGCGTCCCAGCCATATAATACGGGGGACGATAGACAAGCCGCCGCAATCTTTCTGTCAACATCTCATCGTCTCCATGTTCCGCAACGACGATAAACTCATCGCCCCCGAGTCGCCCGGCATATTCGTTCGGCAAGAGTGCAGTCCGCAGCCGTTTTCCGATATGTTGTAATAACTCGTCACCCATATGATGACCGAATTGATCATTGATTTCTTTAAATCCGTCCAAATCGGAAAACATCAATGTGAACGTACGCCCTTCCTCGATCAAGCGTTCGATTTGCTCTTGAAGTGCGTAGCGGTTATGAAGACCGGTCAAACTATCGAATTTAGCTTGATACAGAATTTGTTCTTGTTGCTCGATCATCTGGGTGATGTCTTTAGCGATAGCGTAGATGCCCTCGACTTCTCCCTCGATGATCATTGGGACGTTGACCAATTGCCAGACGCGTGTTTCCCCTTCGTCGGTCATCACACGCACATCGATTGTTCGGGGACGACCGTTCGTCAACTCTTGAAGAATGATGGTATAAGGTGCACGGTCTTTCGATTCAATGATGTCTAAGATGTTCGAGCCGAGTAGTGTTTCGGTTGTCAGTCCTAAGATAGAGCTGCCGGCCTCGTTGACAGATAGCACTTCGCCATGCAGGTCGAATAAGAAAATCGGTTCTGAATGGTAGGCGAAAAGCGAACGATATTGCTGTTCACGGATTTCTAATTCATGTGCCTTGGTCGACACGGCAACTTCCAAATCTGTGTTGACGGAATGCAGACGATGACTGATGAGTGCGTTCTGTTTGGAGACGACAAACTGACGAATGAGCAACAAGAGGACGGCATTTGCAATCATAGAGTCCATCACGGATGTTCCGAGAAGACGATCGGAAGCGAGTAAAAACATCATGACGACCACACTATACAGCACATAATCGACAATGGAATCGTAGGCAAGTACATCTTCCGATACATCATCGACCCAGTAGCTAATCGAGATGGTCAAGATACTACTGATTTGTAAGAGGTGAATCACTTCATGTGTGATTTCCGAAAAGACAAACAACGTGTCAGCAGTCGATGCAATCGTGAATCCAAGAATTCCGACGAGCAATAAAATGCGGAACTGTTGACCAGCTGAGACGACTCGATTTAAGTACAGGAATGCGAGCATCATATAGAGGCTGATGAGTAACATCTGCTCTTCAAATCCGCTCAACTGTGACACGAGCGAGACGTCTTGCGTTGAAAAGAACCAAATATGAAGTCCGCCAATCAAAAGGAAACTAAACAGGGCGAATAAATCGAATGTGCGCAGTTTCAAAGTACGAAACTCAATCGATTGCGTGATGACGATTAAAGCCATGATTAAATAAAAGAAATTTTGAAGGAACAACAAGGACTGCGTATTGTCGTTGGTTGAAAGGTTGTGCATCAGTAAGTACAGCGTGAAACATACATTTCCTGCACTAATCAAAACATGGATAAAACGCCGCATCCCTCTATGTTTAAAAATTGCCACTCCGCTAAAACCAATCGCGGCCCCGGATATGACGAGATAATAGATGAACAACGTGATCTGTCGTAAGTCGTGCGGGGTTAAAAATAAAAATAAAAGTCCGGTAGAAAAAGTTCCGATGAGAATCGCCGGAACGTATTGGCGCAACGAGTAAGCAGACAACTCATGCACCTCCTTCTGTATATGTATGGGGCTCTTATTTATTATCGGAACAGGTGAACAAAGATTACACAAAAAAATCGACAACAATCTATATTGTTGTCGAAAATTTTAGATTTACAGTGTATAGGAGTGTTCTTTAAAGTTCCCGACGACTGAATCGATTTCAGACACAGTGACAAATGCCTCAGAATCGATTTCAGACACGATTTGACGAAGGCGTGGGATTTCATTGTTCTGGACGACGACGTACAGCATTTTTTTCGAGTCGTTCGAATATCCGCCTGTCGCATCCATGATGGTGACGCCCCGTTTCAAATTCTGCTTGATGACCAAATTGATTTCGTCTGCTTTTTGACAAATGATGAAGCATTGCTTTTGGGCAGCGAAGAATTTATGAATCGTAAGCAGCGTTCGGGATCTGACGAAGCTTAACACAAGCGCGTACATGACAGCTTTGATGTCAAAGACGATGAAGACCAACACATAGACGATGATGTCTTGTGTCAGAAAGATTTTAGGCAACGACAAGTTTCGATTATTCATATAGATGACTTTCCCTAGAATGTCGAGTCCACCGGTGGAAGCTCCTGCAAAGAGGAGAAGTGCGAGTCCAAGCCCTGAAACGATTCCGCTGAACACCGAAGCGACGAGCGGATCATCGAGTGGGGTCGGGGGAATCAAGACTGGCAAACTATCGATGAGGATAGAGGAAAGTACGACGACAATTCCCGTCATCAAGATAAATCGACGTCCCAAATATTTTAGTCCCAATAAAAAGAGTGGAATATTAAGCACGAGCTGTGTCAAACCGATGGGAGTTCCAAACAGTTCATTCGTAATCAACGTGATTCCGACGATTCCCCCAGAACCGATTTCGTTTGGTTTGAGCAGTAAGCTGACAAAGACAGACTGAAGGATTGTCCCGGCAATGATAAACAGTACCGTTTCAAGGGCAACCCGTTTTCGAGATTTTGCATACATAGATAATGGCTAGGCCTGACGCCTCCTTTTTGTAAGTCTTCTGCAAGCGTACTGCTACTTTTACGTCATTTCAAGTCTCACATGTCATTATGGAATCGATCGATATCACTCGCTAATTGCTCATGTACGTAATCGATGACTTGAGCATCATCAAAAAGTCCGAGTGGGACATCGTCTGGAATCGCATCGAATGGGGAGACGAAATATAGGATGGCCGCAACAAGTTCCTCTTGTTTATCGGGTTGCATCTCAAATTGTTCATTGTAAAGCGCGCGTAACATATTCAGCATTTGTTTCATCTGGAAGTAAAGTGTTAGTTCTTCTTCACGCTCGATGTTACTGATTTCATTGGATGCCACATCGACTGTGACTTTTGCGAGTGCGCGTTCACCTTGAACGAGCAAGTCGCCCAATTGTTCTCGGTCGCGGATGTCTTCCTTCGCTTGTTTTAAAAAGTGTGTGTATGTTGTTTTCCAATCTGCCATTTGGATTCCTCCTTCTTTCTTCATCTACTAATATGCCCGTTTTTGCACATTGGTTGCAACTTTTCCTGAAATTTAAGAAAATAAAGATAACTGAAAAGGAGGAACGATACATATGTCTAAGATTTCGATGCCGACAGAGGCAGATTTCGCACGCTATGCAGAATTAGCGGTGAAAAAAGGTGTGAACATTCAACCTGGTCAACAATTAGAAGTACGTGCTGACATCAGTCAGGCACCACTCGTCCGTCACGTGGTGAAGGCTGCTTATGCGGCAGGAGCGAAGCAAGTATTCGTCAACTGGAGCGACGAAGAAACAGGGAAAATTCGTTATTTCAATGCACCAGCGGATTCATTCAAAGAGTTTCCAGATTGGTTGAAGGCCCGTTTTGAGCAATTGGCTGAAGAGAAGACGGCATTCTTGTCAATCGTCAGTGATGACCCGGATGCGTTGAATGGCGTGGAATCGTCACGTATCTCGGATGCGAACCGTGCAGCAGGACAAGCGCTCACGAAGTGGCGTCAATATGTGATGAGCGACAATGTGAGCTGGTCAATCATCGCAGGTGCGTCAGAAGCGTGGGCACAAAAAGTATTCCCGGGACGTGATGATGCGGTTGCAGCATTATGGCAAGCCATCTTCGCAGCGACACGGATGGATCAAGAAGATGTCGTCGCGGCATGGGATAAACACGATCAATCACTCCGTAGCCGTGCGAAGCTGTTGACAGAGAAGAAATATGCGAAGCTTCATTACAAAGCGCCAGGGACGGAACTGACGATCGGACTTCCGAAAAAACACGTCTTCCTTGGCGGTGGCGGCCCGAACGTCGATGGCATCGACTTTATCGCAAACATGCCTACGGAAGAGGTCTTCACGCTCGCAGATAAAGATTCTGTGGAAGGTCACGTATCGAGTACAAAACCACTCAGCTACAGCGGGAACTTGATTGATGAGTTCACCCTTTGGTTTGAAGGTGGGAAAGTCGTCAAAGCGGAGGCGAAAAAAGGGCAAGCGGCTCTTGATGAATTGTTGAATATGGATGAGGGTGCGCGTCGTATCGGTGAAGTAGCGCTCGTTCCGGATGATTCTCCAATCTCGAATTCTGGTCTTCTCTTCTATAACACGTTGTTTGATGAGAATGCATCGTGTCACTTGGCGCTCGGACGTGCGTACTCGACATGTCTCGAAGGGGGTCCTTCGATGTCACAAGAAGAGCTCGCGGCGAACGGTGCGAACGACTCGATGACACACGTTGACTTCATGATTGGTTCAGCCGAAATGAATATCGATGGTGAACGGGAAGATGGGACGCGTGAAGCAATCATGCGTGACGGGAACTGGGTCATCTAAACAAAAGAGCGAATTCCGAAAGTTACGGAATTCGCTCTTTTTACGTGCAATCGTATAGATAGCGCAATGCGTGAGGCAAGCGGCGACGCCAGGCCGATTCGTTGTGAATCGCATTTGGTTCGACTTCATATCGGAAAGCGATTCCTTTTTGCACGATGACGTCAATCAGTTTCGCATTCGTGAATAGGTAGTCGCTTGGAGTGATAGGCCCGCTCTCTTCATTTGTGCCAATGTCCATATATAGTTTACCGGCGAACTCAGAATGTTTCATTTCTCGGATCAATGGATCAAGATTGGCCCATGCCGCAGTGGAGAGGGAGCCGACACGTCGAATAGAAGGATAGGTCGCCATCATGTATAGAGAGATGACACCTCCCATCGAGCTCCCCATGACCCCGACATCTTCTGGGTCAGTAGCGTACTCGCTGTCAATTCGTGGTTTTAATTCGTTCATGAGCCAATCTGTATACATACGGCCTCGGCCACCGAGTGTTAGACGACTTCTTGCCAATTCGGGTCCGATCCGTCGATACAGCATCTCATCTTCCTCATATGAATACTCATCATAACGGTCCAGCCAGTTCGGGGCGCTCGCGATGGCGACGACCATGAGCGGGAGTCGTAGCAGATCGATGCAACGATCGATTTCCCAGCCTTCTCCATATGTAGCAGTGTTTCCAGAAAACACATTTTGTCCATCATGCATATACAGGACAGGAAGCGGGGTGTTGATGTCGACCCAGTCTGGTCGAAATACGCGGACAATCCGCTTTTGACCACGTACCTTCTCCGTCGGAATCGACACGTTCAATTGTTCAATCATCTTTCGTCACCTCTTTCTACTTGTATTGTGGAGAATCATGAACCAAAATACAATTGCTTGACTTTACTACCTACCGTTCGTTAGTTAGAGTGTAAGACAAGGAGAGTGAATGACATGAATACAAAAGAAAAAATCATGCAGTCTGCTCGCACACGCTTCGCACGGGAAGGTTACGAAGGGTTGTCACTAGCGGCAGTAGCGGAAGATGTAGGAATTCGCAAGCCGTCTTTATATGCCCATATCGATGGGAAAGAACAATTGTTCAAACAAGTCGTCACAGACATGGCGAATCGTTACGAAGAAGTATGGCAGACAACTTGTGACGATACGGTAGGACGACCACCTTTAGAACGAATCGAGTCAATCGTCAACACGCTCACGTCCTTCTTTAGTGATCATGAGACATGGATGTTGACGAAACGAATGTTACTTGTCCCTCCCCCGGAGTTTCGAGAGTATATCGAGGAAGTCATCGGGACGGTCGAAACCAAGCTGAAACGATTTGAGAAAGAACAATTTCGACTGGCGATGGAGCGTGGCGATTTACCGGTACAATCGCTCGATGAACTATATGCTGCGTACTATTGCTTTTTAGATGGCGCCTTACTGTCGTTATTCACATTTGAAGAGGATCGGGAGATGCGACAACAAGCTGCGTTTCGAATTTTCAAGAAAGGGGTGGGTTGGGATGAGTAAAGAGAAGGGTGCATGGATTTCCCTCCTGTTTGCAGGACTACTCGAAATCGTCTGGGCGACGACGATGAAGCTGTCTGAAGGCTTCACGGTTTTAGGTCCGACATTGTGGACAATCGTGTTATTGATTCTTAGTTTCGGATTATTGGCGAAAGCGTTTCGGACGCTCCCTGCCGGTACGGGGTACGCCGTATTCACAGGAATCGGAGCGGTCGGCACAGTCATAGTTGGTGCCTTCTTATTTGACGAGGGGCTTAGTGGATGGAAACTAATCCTTGTGACGACGTTGATTATCGGCATCATCGGATTGAAGCAAGTGAAAGGAGGGGAAGAGGCATGAGTTGGGTTTATCTGATTGGAGCAGGAATTGCTGAAATGACAGCCGTTTTCTTTATGGGGAAATCGAAAGGATACCAGATTTTAAAATGGTCGATTGCATCAATTTTATCGTTTGTGCTCAGCTTTTATTGGTTATCGAAATCACTTGAGGTCATTCCTCTTAGTCTTGCCTATTCCATCTGGGTAGGTATCGGTGCGGCCGGCGGCGTCATTTTAGGGATGCTCTATTTGAACGAATCGAAAAGTCGTTGGCGCATCTTTTATTTGACGTTGATTATCGGGAGTGTGGTCGGATTAAAAGTTGTGGCCTAAAGGGTTGAAATGTGCTGAAAACGGGAATTTAATAATTCAGATTATGAGATGAAAGAAAGGGGCGGAAAACGATGCATCTTGTCGAGTTGCAATCCGAACGTTTGCGGTTTGAACCGTATACGCTTTCTGATTTCTATTTTGTCAAATCGCTTCTCCAAGATCCTCGGGTGATGCGCTTCATCAGTCCGGATGGGAGACCGTATACTGACGAACAGACGATTGAGTGGTTTGAACGTCAATTGGCCCGCTATGAGACAGGACGCCAAACGGGTCTCCTGAAGCTCATGACATTTGACAGTGATGAACCGATCGGTCACGCAGGTACGTTATTGCATGAATTGGACGGTAAAATCGAGTTGGAAGTCGGGTATTGGTTGTCACCGAAGCATTGGCACATGGGATATGGCCGAGAAGCCGCTGCGCGTCTGATGCAGCATGCTTTTACGGAAGGCGAGAAGGAGATTATTTCTCTGATTCATCCGGACAACGTTCCATCTCAACGTGTCGCTAAGGCGAATGGTCTTCACTGGGATCGAGATACATTCTATAAGGATATGCTCGTCTCCGTTTATGCGGGTGACTTGGAGCGGTTATGTCGACATATCGACCGTCAACAAATGACACGATAAAAAAGTCTCTAAATAAATAAAAAAAGTTGTTGCCAACTCAATAGTTTCTTGATATATTAATAGTGTCCTTAAGAGAGGACACGACCTGATTCTGTAGCTCAGCTGGGAGAGCGCTACCTTGACAGGGTAGAGGTCGCTGGTTCGAGCCCAGTCAGAATCACTTGGGTGCCAAACCCTCGAGAAACCCACCGGAACATGGGTTTCCGTGAAGCCACTTCTTGCGAGAAGTGGCTCTTTTTTTTGTATATTGACATGGCACGAAAGCAATTGGTATATTCCTTTACAATACATAATGAAACGGGGAATGCGACATGGTGCTAACGGGAACCCTCGTCAATGCCGGACTAATCGTCATCGGGGCATTGCTAGGTCTCTTATTTCACCGCATTCCGGAGCGTATGAAAGAGACGGTGACGGCGGCAATCGGGCTTGCGGTCATCTTGCTTGGGATTCAAATGGGGATGAAAAGTGAGAACTTCTTAATCGTCATCGGAAGTCTAGTCGTCGGGTCTGCGCTCGGGGAATGGTGGAAGTTAGATGAATTATTGAATGAAGTCGGTTATCGGCTCGAACGGCGCCTTGGGAGTCAATCGAGTGTAGCGGAAGGATTCGTAACGGCCACGCTCATTTTCGTGATCGGGGCGATGGCCATTATCGGGGCGCTCGATAGCGGGTTACGTGGTGATCATGACGTGTTATACACGAAAGGGTTGATTGATGGTTTTACGGCCCTCGTGTTAAGTTCGACACTTGGGATTGGGGTCATGTTTTCAGCAGTTCCAGTGTTACTGTATCAGGGCGGAATCGCGTTACTCGCCATTCAAATCATGAAGTTCATTCCGGAGTCGCTCATGGACAGCTTTATTTTAGAGATGACCGCGACCGGTGGAGTCATGATTGTGGCGATTGGCTTGAACTTGGTTGGAATCACTAAAATTCGCGTGGCCAATTTATTACCGGGGATTTTAGTGGTGGGTTTGATTGTGTCCATCATACATACAATCAATTGAAAAAATGGATGGAAGCGAGTCGCTTCCATCCATTTTTTATGGTTTCTCGATCGTTTCATGATCTTCTTTGGCACTTTCACGCAAGGCTGAAGCCATCACGTCAGCAAGGTTCCGTTCCTGAAGCACGCCGACGCCTCGGTCTGTCGGTCCGCCTGGAGCGGCCACGTCGGCAATCAGTTCATTCGTCTTCCGTGTTTCATGAGACAACAACTCAGCGGAGCCTTTCATCGCTTGAGCGACAATTTGACGCGCTGTCTGTTCATCGTAACCGACATCCGTTAGGACGGGCGTCATCGCACCCACGATTTCATAGAAGAAGGCCGGGCTGCACCCGGCAGCAGCCATAAAGGCCGACATCGTCTTCGCATCGGTGACGGCCGTTCGTCCGACCCGTTCAAAGAGAGAAGTCGCTTTTGCGCGATCAGCCTCATCAGTTTCTGGACCGAACCATAGACCCGTCATCCCGCTCCGATAGGCGACAGGCGTGTTCGGCATGGCGCATACGGCTGGTAACCCTGAAGCCTCTTCTAACTGGCTCGGTTCGATATGTGCCGCGACCGAGACGAGTAACGGTGTCTTCCATTCTTTCGATTCTACATATGGCATGACGCCATCTGGTTGCATCGCTAATACGACGATGTCATAGTCGTTCACGTTTTCGTCCTCGACGATTTGAACGCCGAGTTCATCTTGTAGGAAGAGTAAACGCTCCCGGTCACTTCGGTTTGTCATTGTGATGTGTGTCGGTTCGATGCCCGAGTCGATCCACCCGCGAACGAGTGCCTCGCTCATCGATCCTGCACCGACCATTAGTAGTTGATTCATCATTCGTCACCTCTTCTTTTCGATTCGGTCAATAGTTATGTTGACTATCATAACAAACATACACTCGAATATCGCCCATCCTGCTCATTTGTAAAGAGATGGAAAATGATTTGACATAGGAATCGACGAACATGACAAACGTTTCAAATCGCGCTATGATGGCACTAATTCAAAAGAGTGAGGCGAAATCGTGTGAAACGTGTACTAGTAAAAGGGATTCAAGGTTATCAGCGTTTTATTTCACCATTAAAGCCGCCAACGTGCCGATTTTATCCGAGCTGTTCGCACTACGGAATCGAAGCAATCGAAAAACATGGGGCTGTCAAAGGCAGTTATTTAACCGCTCGCCGACTCATTCGCTGTCAGCCGTTTCATCCAGGCGGGCTCGATTATGTTCCGGATACATTTGATTGGAAAGCGCCTTTACAACGAAAGAAACCTGAGTCACAGCGAGACGATTGAGTTCGTCTCGCTGTTTTTGTACAGAACAAACAATGAATCAGTTGTTTTAGTACAATACTTTTGCATTGTTCTAAGTATTCTGAAAAAATAGAGGTGTACACTATTTTTCGGGGGAAGGGGATACTTTGTATGGGGCAATCATTTAGTGAATGGGTGAGTACGGTGTCCAACTTTGTATGGGGACCACCGCTCTTGATTTTGCTTGTGGGGACAGGCATTTACTTGACGGTGCGTCTAGGTGGAATTCAAATCACCAAATTACCGTATGCGTTGAAATTGGCGTTTTCGAAAAATCAGGATCAATCCTCTAAAGGGGACATCAGTCACTTCCAGGCGCTCATGACCGCTCTGGCGGCGACTGTCGGTACGGGGAATATCGTCGGGGTGTCGACAGCGGTCGTATTAGGAGGACCGGGAGCCATCGTATGGATGTGGGTGTCCGGTTTCTTTGGGATGGCAACGAAATACGCAGAGGCAGTTCTTGCCGTGAAGTATCGGGTCACTGATGAGCGCGGTCAAATGGCTGGTGGACCGATGTACTATCTAGAACGAGGGTTGAATCAACGATGGTTAGCAGTAGCATTTGCTGCATTCGCATCGATTGCGGCGTTCGGTATTGGAAACGGGGTCCAAACGAACTCGGTCGCGCTTGCGCTCAAAACAACGTTTGACGTACCACTTTACATATCAGGGATTCTCATTATGATTTTTACAGGAGCGGTCATTCTCGGAGGCGTGCGTTCCATCGGGAAAGTGGTCAGTTACTTCGTCCCCGTCATGATTGCCTTCTACTTAGGTAGCGGTCTCATCATCATGGTGATGAATTACTCACTGATTCCGGATGCGTTCGCACTCATCTTTAGCAGTACGTTCAGTGCAGAAGCAATCGGTGGAGGGGCCATCGGAGCTGCCATTCGATACGGGGTGGCACGTGGTGTCTTCTCGAACGAAGCAGGTCTTGGCTCTGCTCCGATCGCAGCAGCGGCAGCGAAAACAGATATGCCGGGTCGTCAGGCGCTCGTCTCGATGACTCAAGTCTTCTTGGACACGCTTGTCGTCTGTTCGGTGACAGGATTGACACTCGTCATGGGTGGTCAAATCGAGACAGGACTTGAAGGGGTCGAATTGACTTCAGCTACATTTGAACTGTTCCTCGGACCAGCCGGCGGTTATATTGTCACAATCGGGCTCGTTTTGTTCGCCTATTCGACCGTGCTCGGTTGGTCGTATTACGGCGAACGCTCCATCCATTACTTGTTCGGACAAAAGTCGATTCTTCCCTATCGGATTGCTTTTGTACTCGTCGCGGGACTCGGTGCCATGACGACAAACTTGAACTTGGTATGGGCGTTATCGGATGTCTTCAACGGCTTAATGGCCATCCCGAACTTGATTGGTCTCTTGTTCTTGTCGGGTGTTGTCATTGCCGAGACGAAGCGTTTCAACCAACAGCTTGAAATTGAAAATCGGAAAGTTTCCTAAACGAAAGGACGCCATCCTTATGAATCAGAGGGTGGCGTCTTTTGTTTTGCTTCTAATTCATCGAGTCGTGCTTTTTGTAAATGATCAAACACTTTTGTGATAAAGCCAACCATGATGCCCACCCCGGTCAATACATATCCGATGGTGAATATTTTCCGATGTCGGTCTGTGGGGCAAAATCACCATATCCAATGGTAGTTAGGGTGATGACACTGAAGTAAAGTGCGTCCAACCAACGCATCTCCTCGAACCGGGTGTAAAAAAAGTGTACAGGAGAGGACGGTAAGGAAGGCAAGACTGAATAAGACTTGGAACTCAGGGTCACGGAGACCACACCAGACTCCGCGTACAATTCGACGCAATGTCAGTAAGAAAGGCAACATGTCGCTCGCTCCTTTCAATATTAGGTTTGTTCTCTAAAAACGGGGGAACATCCTCTATAGTTCGAAAAAAGAGAAAGGGTGAGTTGGATGGGGAAAGTCATACCGAAACAAGAAGGTCTCGACCATAGTGTCGATTTTTTACGGGAAGGATATTTGTTTGTCGCGAATCGACGCAAAAGTTTTCAGTCGAATATCTTTGAGTCGCGCCTGCTCGGGGAGCGCGTGATTTGCCTTGGAGGCGAAGAGGCGGCAGAAGTGTTCTATGATGCAGACAAATTCAGGCGTCAGGATGCTGCTCCGAAACGTCTATTGAAAACCTTGTTTGGAGAAGATGGGGTCCAAACACTAGATGGTGCGGCACATACGCATCGAAAACATATGTTCATGTCATTGATGACAAAAGAAAATATAGATCGATTGCTCCGATTGACATATCGTGAGTGGAACCAGATTGAACGAATGGGAGAGGAAATCGTCTTATACGATATTGCACAAGAAGTGTTGATGAAGGCCGTGTGTGAATGGTCGGGAGTTCCACTTGCGAAAGAAGAAGTGGGGAAGCGCACTGAAGAGATGAGGTTATTATTTGAATCGGGTACGTCTCTTGGTCCGACGTATTTACAAGGTCGGAAGGCACGAAGTTCCGCTGAAGCCTGGATTCGTCAGATGGTAAAAGAAGTGCGGTCGAATCGATTATTGCCGAACGAACATACGGCGCTGTACGAATTTTCGTGGCACCGGGATGAATCCGGAGAGTTATTACCTGAAGACGTCGTGGCGGTCGAAGTATTGAACATTTTACGCCCGACTGTCGCAATCTCGGTGTATGTCCTCTTCACTGTCTTAGCTTTACATCAGTTCCCGGATGTAAAAGAGCAGGTAGAGCGGGGAGAGGTCTCGAAAACAGAATTTGTCCAGGAAGTGAGACGGTTTTATCCATTTTTCCCTGTAGCGGCAGCTCGTGTCAAAACCGATTTTGAATGGGACGGCTATGCATTTTCGGAAGGGACGCTGACGCTTCTTGATTTGTACGGTACGAATCATGACTCCTCTATTTGGACGGAGCCGGATCGATTCGATCCCTCTCGTTTTAAAGATTGGAACGAGAGTCCGTTTAACTTTATTCCGCAAGGTGGGGGAGATGTAGATTTTGGACATCGATGTGCCGGCGAACATGTGACCATTGCAATTCTTGCACAAGTCATTGAGTTGTTTACTAAGGAATACGCCTACACGGTCCCGCCTCAAGACTTAAGCTATAGTTTTGTAGACATGCCGAGTCTGCCGAAAAGTAAATTGCGATTGACTCATCTAACTCGAAATCAATAAAAAAGTCGCCTACTCGATGGGAGTAGGCGACTTTGAATTTACTTCGTTTGCAAATTTAGGTGTTTGGAGATGGGACGAATCGAGACCGATGAATCGATCATTCGATTATCCCGTTTCGGTTCATCGGTACATTCAATCTGCCAGTCGGTGTCATGAAGCTCTTTTAGTCCGACGGCGATGTCGTATAGGGAATAGTTCGCATTTCCGTTTAACTGATAGATGCCCGGTCCACGTTTAGTCAAAATTTCAAATAGCGCGTCTGCCGTGTCTACTAAAAATGAACATGATGGATACCAATGCTCACTCGCTTGGATGACCCCTCGTTGCTTCATCTCGTTCGTAAAATAGTCCATCATATTATTCGATCCGGCCTCATCCCCGATTTGCCATCCGAGACGAACGATTTGAGCACCAGGATTGGCGTTCATAATCGCACGTTCGCACTCACGCTTATACTTTCCATAGTCATCCTCGGCATCTGGTAGCGTATCTGGGGAAATCGGTCCGGTCACTTCATCTGAAAAAATTGAAACCGTGCTCGTGAACAGGAAAGGGATTTTCGCCTCACCACATAAACGAGCGAGCGTCTCGGCCCACTTCACCGCGCCCATACCGATATGTAAAAAGTAGTCCGGTCGGATGCGCTCGATGAATTCTCGCATTTCCTCTTCGTTTGTCGTGGACACTTGCTCGCGATTCCACGCAATCCCTTCAATTCCGTGGCGCTGCAACGTTTCGGCAACAACGGGTGCCACTGTACCGTTCATTCCTGTAAGAATAGCTTTCATTTCGATTCGCCCCTTTCACTCTATATGATGCCACAAAACGAGTGTGGACAAACAACCGATGTGCCGGGCTATGCTAGACTGGATGATGGAGGGATCAATCATGAATATTCGACAAGCAACCAAACAAGATAGTAAACAAATTGCACCACTCATGTATCAAGCGATCCATGAGATTGCGTACACGTTGACAGCATCAACGGGTACGTCTGAGGTATTAGAGCGACTGGCGATGTGGGTAGAGAAACCAAATAACCGCTTAAGTCACGAAAACATCTGGGTGGCGGATTTTGAAGGAGAAGTTGCCGGAATGATCATCTCGTATCGTGGGGATAAGGCAGAAGAATTGGATCGACCGATTCGAGAATGGTTGACGGCGCATGGAAGTGGAGAAGAGGTGGACGTTGAAACGGAAGGTTATGTCCAATACATTGATTCACTGGCTGTCGCAGAGGCGTATGGAGGTCGTGGAATCGGGACGAAGTTAATCGAACACGTTTGTCTCGTTGCGAAAGAACGCGGTGTGCCCGCCGTTACATTGAACGTGGATCAAGAAAATCCTGCGGCACATCGCTTATACACACGTCTCGGCTTCCATAAGGAAAACGAAATCAACATTTCTGGGGCGAGATTTGACTATATGATCAAAGAAATCAATTCGACTCCTTTCTCAGTCTAAAAGCGGATGCGCAAACTTCTTTTCTCGACTATACTAAGTGCTTGAGGAAAGATATACGTAAAGGAGATACATTATGGAGTGGAAGAACATTTGGCGAGGGATGGCCATGGGGACGAGTGATTTAATCCCTGGTGTAAGCGGTGGTACCATTGCAGTCATTTTAGGCATCTACGATCAACTCATCGAAGCGATTAGCGGCGTATTTAGCCGATATTGGAAAAAATATATCGGGTTCTTGATTCCATTGGCAATTGGAATGGGGACAGCCATTATCGCACTGAGTCGAGTTATTGAATACTTATTGCTGGAGTATTATGCACCGACACAATTTTTCTTTATCGGATTGATTTTAGGGATTATTCCACTTCTATTCGTGGAATTTAAATCACGCGCATCGATTCGTCCGGTCCATGTCATTGCCATGGTTGTCGCAACCATCCTTGTCGCGAGTATGGCATTTCTGAATCCGGTTGATTCGTCGATTATGACAGACGTGACGTTCGGGACGGCGCTTCTCTTATTCTTCTCCGGTTGGTTGGGCAGCATGGCGATGTTGCTTCCTGGAATTAGCGGTTCATTCGTCTTGTTGTTAATTGGTGTTTATCCGACCGTCATCAGCGCCATCTCAAACTTCAATCTGTTGATTATCGGGATTGTCGGTGCTGGAGTGGCCGTCGGGTTCGTTGTAAGTAGTAAAGTCATTCGTTACTTATTGGCGAATTTCCCGGGAATGACGTTCTCCGTCATTATCGGATTGGTCATCGGCTCACTCGCCGTCGTGTTTCCGGGTGTACCAGCTTCTGGAGTCATGTGGATACTCAGTATCGTCGCATTCATCGCGGGGGTCATCGTCGTCCGATTACTCAGCAAATATTCTGTCTAAATGAAAAAGGAGTCCAGCGATGAGCCGGATTCCTTTTTAATAGATGAAGGGGAAGAGGCGCTTGCGCGTCTTCGACCAGGATTGGTAAGACTGACCGAAATGGCGAATGAGCATACCTTCCTCGATTCGAATGCGGTACAGTAACGCAAGCGAGGTGAGACCCGCGCCAATCAGTGCGATCCCCCAATGAATAAAGTAGAGCGAGAATCCGAACGTAATCAATAACAACCCTGTGTAAAGAGGGTGGCGTAAGTAACGATACGGTCCCGAGCTGACGAGTTCGTCTTCCGGTCGGACGACGACATGTCGTGTGAATTGATGACGTAAATGTAAAATCCCCCAATAACGTAACGACACGCCGGCTATGTAAAAAGTAAGTCCGATGATTCGTTGAACTGTCGAAGGCTGTGATTCGAAAACAAGCGAAGAGATCATAGACAACACGAAGACGCCAATCATCGTCGTCGCTACAAAGTAAAAGCTCTTCCGCTCGACAGCCCCGTCTGTTGCCTCTTTTCGGTTACGAAATCGCCACGTCTCAACTAGCCAAAAAAATGATACGACGATTAATAGGACATCCATCCAATTCATCACGCACATCCTCCCTTTTAATTCATGTTTCATTACCCGACCTACGCATAAGAAAAACCAAATCCATCAGGACGATATTCGAAAAAAATTGTCAAAGTGACCAAAACAGGTTATCATCTAATGAGAATGATTATCATTTTTACGTATATAGAGAGGAAGGGTGCGACGATGAACGAGGAAGTATTCGACGTGACGATTATCGGTGGGGGACCGGCTGGATTGTATGCCGCTTTTTACAGCGGTTTACGAGGTATGAAGACGAAAATTATCGAATTTCAACCTTTTTTAGGCGGGAAAGTACATGTCTATCCAGAGAAAATGGTTTGGGATGTAGGTGGTCTCCTACCGACGACTGGGGCAAAACTGATCGACCAACTCGTCGAGCAAGGTCTCACCTTCTCTCCGACGGTCCTTCTTGGCGAGAAGGTGGAGTCGATCTCTAAGCGTTCAGA
Organism: Exiguobacterium sp. s181; assembly: GCF_018617125.1. Classification (GTDB taxonomy): domain Bacteria; phylum Bacillota; class Bacilli; order Exiguobacteriales; family Exiguobacteriaceae; genus Exiguobacterium; species Exiguobacterium profundum. The sequence continues at coordinate 121,136 of NZ_JACSJM010000004.1, read as the reverse complement.
CGATTTGTTCGGGATCGACACGACGAACGGTCATCACATTTCCAAAACCGTCATCGTTGCGACAGGAAGCGGGATCCTCAAACCGCATAAGGTTGAAGTGAGCGGGGCGGAGCGGTTCGAATTGTCGAACCTCCATTACACGGTTAAATCACTTGAACGCTTTAAAGGAAAGCGCGTCTTGATATCGGGTGGCGGCAATAGTGCAGTCGATTGGGCGAATGCGCTCGAGCCGATTGCAGAGCAGGTCGTGCTGACGTATCGAAAAGAAGAACTCAGTGGACATGAAGCACAAGTTGAAAAAATTAAACAGGGTCGAGTCGACTGTTGCCCACGATCAAAAGTGACGGATTTGATTTCTCACGATGGGAAATCGATTCAACAAGTTCTTTTGACTCATGTCGAAACAGGAGAGACGAGCGTAATCGAGGTCGATGAAGTGGTCATCAATCACGGATATGAACAAGACGCGGAGTTGCTTCGGAACAGCGAATTGCAGGTCGAGATGAAGGATGGGTTTTATGTGAAAGGGAATTCAGGTAGCGAGTCATCCATACCGGGATTGTACGCTGCCGGTGATATTCTCACGCATGAAGGGAAAGTACATCTCATCGCTGGAGCGTTTCAAGATGCTGCGAATGCGGTGAACCGGGCCAAAACATACATTGACCCGAATGCGAATGCTACCGCAATGGTGTCCTCTCATAATGAACGGTTAAAAGAGAAGAATCGTCAAATCATAGAAGAAACCATGATGAAGCAGTAAGAGGACCACTCTTACTGCTTTTCTCTAGGATAATCACAAAGCTCGGTAATCACACCGCCTGAATGACGCGGGTCCATGTAGATTAAGCGTCTACCTTTCACGGTCGTACGCAGCGTGTCTTCTAAAAAGGTGATGCCATTTTGTTTGTGAGCGGCCATCGCTTCGTCCAAATCGTCGACACGATAGGCGATATGATGAACACCCTTCCCTCGAGCTTTCATGAACCGGGCAATCGGACTCGTCTTACTAGTCGGACGCAACAATTCGATGACATCCTCTCCAATATGAATGACGGCCAATTCGGTCTCGACCCCGATGGCCGTGTTCGTATAGCGGTCCACGAGTTTTCCTCCTAAGACCGTCGTGTAAAATGTGATCGCCTCGTCTAAGTCTCGAACGGCAATCCCAGTATGATCGATATGCATGTACATTCCTCCTTCTGCTTCAGTTTGCCTAAAGTTGAACAAAATGTCACTTCACAACGTTTCAAGCCTATCCGATATAATAGGAGAGGGAGGGACAGCGAAATGAACGGAAAAATCACGATGGGTTTGGTGGGCACTTTCGCCTTTGTATCATTTGTGTTTGGACTCTCGCTTGCGACGTTTGTCGACTATCGCATCAATGAAGAACAGGTTGTCCTTGAACGATTAACGACCCATAAACAGATTGGTCCGACCGAGTTGCTGTCTACCGAGGTCGACTTTCATTTAAATGGGTCGAATTATGCGATTCGTTTTAAAGATGAACCAAATATTACGTATTGGTTCAATGTCGTCGATCGCAAAATTAAGTTCGATCGGATTGAATCGCTCGATTTGAGAGATACGGGGCTTCGGACAGAACTGTTTGAAGCGATGCCGCCTCTAGCGATGGAGTCGACTACTGCTACAGAATAAAAGACGTCGAATGAACAACTTTTTCCTTTGAGAAAGAGTTGGTTTGCTCGACGTCTTTTGATTGTTTAGGAATAAATCGGGGTCGGTGGTGCCTGTAGTATGTACGTATAACGACAAATACTCGAGATTTGGGCGCCGTGACGACGAAGTGTATAACTCAAATCAGGTTGCAAACTTGTTGCTGAAATATGTGCCTCTTCAATGTATCGGAACATGTAGAAAAATTTTTGTTGAAGGAATGAAATAGCTTCCCGCAATAAAGTCTCGTCACAGTCAACGTGCATCTCTTGTATTGAAATATGGTACATATGTAAGCGTACTTTCATGATTCCAATCACTTGTCGGTTCCACTTCACGGAATAGAACAATGTTTGCTGGCGAACTTCTCGTGCGAATTGTTCATCTGTCATCGAAATGGCACCCGGAAGGAGATGACAATGTTCATTTCGAAATGTGAGCCAATCTGCTCTTCTTGAATAGTCCACCAATTCGAGTGTCCAATTGGTATGGGTTGCTTTCTCGCAAGGGATGAATGGTAGATGATACGTTTTGGTTTGATGAAATACTTGAAACCCTGCTGCTTCATATATTCGATGCTTGTCTTGATTATGAGAATCCTCTTCCTGAAGATAGTACGTAATCGGGTACTTTGTTTCTCGACTTCGTACATAGATCAAACGATGAAGTAGTCCGCGAAAGACGTGACGATCACCATATGTGGCTTGAGAGAGGCGAATGGCATGATCCGTTTCAAGCTGTTCGTCGTTTGCGACGATTGAAGCGAGTGGGGTATCTCGATTGAGTGCGACGTAGACGTGATGATGCGAGGGAAGGGAGAGAAGCAAAGGGGCCTTGCTTAAAGGATATAGCGACTGAATGGAAATACGCTCATGTAACGGTAATTGCCTGCATTCTACAAAACGTAGCGCTCGTTTCACGAAGAATCCTTCTTTCTTTATCAAATGATAAGTACAAATAAATTGTAAGCGCTATCTTGTATCGTGGGGTGTGGCAGTATGATGAAAACTGACTCGAGAAAAAATCAATTACGTAAGAAAAAGGTTCGAGTAAAATAGAACATATCCGCCCAATACGATGAAATGGATTTCGTTTCATCGTTCATCTGTGAGATTCATCAAATGTCAGCGCAACGAACGGTTGAGACGTGCTATACTTAAACACAATGAAAACACGGAGTAGGAGTATATGATGAAATACATTTATCAACTGATTCTGGTTTCTGTGCTTTGGTTGACGGTAACACCGTCTGCAGCCATGGCCGAGACAGAACCGGTCGTCATTCATGAAAATATCATTGTCGAAGAAGATGTAGAAATTCATGAAGGATTTCAATCGCCGAATGAAATGGTGTATTTGTTCGTATTAATTGTGTTGTTATCTGTCATCGGACTTGGCATGATGAACACGATTGAATAACGTGAAAACGTTCACAAAAATGCAATAAGTGATTTGGTAACGGTTACAATCGTTCCCTTATACTTATATGTGTAGGAAGAAAGTTCTGCACCAACTTTCTGTCCTCCTTTTCAAATGAACACCCCTCGTTCATATCATGTATTGGAGTCAATCGATCCCATCGATTGACTCCCTTTTTTTAAAATCGGATTCGCTTTTCTTTAGCAATTCGTTTTAAGCGCTTCGTCTCACTAGTGTGTCCGTGACTCTCTAAAAAGTCGACATATACCCGAAATGGTTCGGAGCGATGAGAAAAGAATGGGATATATTCAGAGAACAATTTTTGTTCCGCTTCTTTCAAATTCCCTTCAGCGACGAGAAGGCGGAGTTCTAACATTTTAAGCGCTTGATAGTTTTCGAGCGCGGTATCCTCTGTTTGGGACTTCTCTAACATCCGATCGCAAAGTTTTAAGAGACGGGAGTGAAGGAGTTTTCTTGTATTGGCATGACTGTGTTCGATGGGTAGCGTTGAGAGTAAATCAATTCGTGTAGAATCAACATCTTTTGGCACGTAGAGTGCGGTGTATAGGGCGCGGTCAATCCAAACGGTATCAATCGGGGCATCGAGCTGATAGTAGTGAATGAGTTGCTTGAGCATGGTGACTTGTGAAATTTTTAAAAGGCGAAACGGGTCACTCGTAGAGAAGAGCGGTTCTTCGCCAGCTGATGTAGAGAGGAGGTAAAACATTTCTTCATACATCGTACGTGCTTCTGTGTATTCCTCGGCGTAATGTGCTAAATCGCGAATGATTTTTTTAGCATGAATGTACCAATTTTTTTGGTCGCGTTCTGACATGACTTGATTCGGACGAATGTACAAATGTTCGTACGCAGAATCAACAAACCGTTCAGCCAAGGTGATGGTTTGCGAGAGCGAATGTCGCTCTTCAGAATTTTTTTTCTCTTTATAGCGCGTGAATTGGCTGATCATAAAATCAAAATCTTGATCATCAATCACATCTTTAGGAGTATGACGGTACATTTCGACGAGCAAATCGCGTAACGTCGCCTCGCCATACTGCTCTAACAATACGCGTAACTTTCCGATGCGCATCAGCTCTCCTCCTTTCAGTCAAACTTTTCGTAGGCAATCTCGATTTGGGCAGAAACCAATTATCATTCCTTTCCCGCTTTTCATCTGAAACAACCATTCGCTCTCATGCTTAAGACGGATTTTCGTAAGAAACGTTGTCAGATGATGGCTGGTTCGGGATAATAGAGAAAAATTGATAAAGTTGAGGATCATAATGATGAAAGATGAACAACATTTATCGCGTGTCGAACGTAGAAAGCGCGAATTAGAACAACAAGAAATCGAATCGTCTCGTGTGGACCATGGTCAAGCGGACGATCCATCTATACATGCACAATCTGAACAACAGCGTGAACGAGTAACGCGCCAATCCGAACATCCCTTTTTAAATGAACAAACGAAAGAATCTCCAAGGACGAAAAATGGGACGGCAAAGTCAAGTCGGAAACGACTGCCCCGGGTTTCATTATTTTCGAAACGGAAATCATCTCGTCCAACATCCCGACAGACGACGAGACAATCGAAACCATCTACTCCCGCTAAACGAGAAATGGATCATGCGTCTAAACAACCAACGAAACGAAAGCGTAAATGGAAAGGGAAAGCTGTCCTTTTCCTACTTGCGATGCTACTCATTGTTGGATATTTTGCGACTGCTCCATTCACATTCCTCATTATGGGGAGCGATGCGCGGGTAGGGGAATCGTTGTCAGGATCTCGTACAGACTCCCTGCAGTTGATGGAGTTCGTACCACGTTCTGGGACTGTTCAGAACGTATCGATTCCACGTGATACGTATACAGCGATTCCATGTGAACCTGAACGGGAAGGTGACAAAATTACGCATGCGTTCGCGTTCGGCGGCGCAGAGTGTACGATTGGTGCCGTGGAAGGGCTAACCGATGCCTCAGTCGATGGACAAGTCGTCATCACGTTCGAATCGTTCATGGAATTGATTGATTTGATTGGTGGGGTGAATGTCACGGCGACGCATTCGTTTAGCGAGAAAGGGTTCAACCAGACGTATGAGTATACAGAAGGTGTTTCCTATGCAATGGATGGAGACATGGCCTTGGCGTATGCGAGACACCGTAAATCGGATACAGACGGAGCGCGTTCGAATCGTCAAACGGAGGTCATGACAGCTGTCGCTGAAAAGCTGGCAAGCCCTTCAGGTTGGACAAAAATTCCGGCGACGTACCGCTTCATGAAAGAAGAAATGGGACTTGAGATGAACGTCTTGCAAATGGCATCTGTCGGATTGACGATGATTTCGAATCCTGAGGTAAATAAGATGCAAGTCGAGGGTCAAGATGCTTATATCAATAACGTGTATTACTATGAACCGTTAGAAGAGAGCGTGCAGGCGATTCGAGACGCCCTTGATTTATCTGTCTGGGGTACTGTCAGATAATTTTAAGAAAAGGGTTTGATTCTGACTTGAAAGAGGAAATTTAAACAAATGAACTACTCTTTTGAGGAGGGAAATTTGAATGAAAGTTTTAGTCATTGGAGCAACAGGAAAGATCGGGAAACGTGTATTGAAAAGCCTGGCGAAAACCCATCAAGTGACCGCTTTAATTCGTTATCCTGAACTACAAGCAGAGTACGAGAAAATGGGTGCACACGTATTGACGGTTGATGTCGAGACAGAACTCGAGAAGAAAGTACATGAGGCGACAAGTGGACAAGATGCCGTTATTATCGCGGCAACTGCTGGCGCGGATGGTTCGAGCACTGAAATTGAACTGCTTGACCGAAACGTTGCGATGAATGCCATCGATGCCGCTAAGAAAGAACGGGTACGTCATGTTGTCTTACTCAGTGCCTATGGCGCTGATCAACCGAACGCTGCACCGAAAGAACTCTTTAACTTTCTGTCAGCTAACAATGCCGCTGACGAGTATATCGAACATAGCGGTTTGAACTATACGATCATTTGCCCAGTGACCATTGTTGATGAACCGAGTAAAGGTTCAATCGAAGCATCAGAGGACTTGAGTGATGCGGATGGTGCGACGATTTCCGAAACCGATGTCGCGACTGTCATCGCAGCGTCTCTCGACAACCGAGGTCTGTACGGTCGCCGAATCGAAATCAAGTCTGGTAGCACACCGATTAATGAAGCGCTCGACTTTGAAGGGCGTGGAGAGGTTGCGAACGGCGGAAGAACGACATTACGTCGACCACAACGATCATAATGAGTTGAGGAGAAGATGATATGGAACGGAAACTTTATAAAGACCCAAACAATAAAATGATTGCCGGTGTTTGTTCAGGGCTTGGAAACTATCTAGGGGTGGACGTCACCATTATGCGAGTCCTATTCGTGGCGATGGCGCTTCTCGGTGGCCCGGGACTCCTCATTTATATCATTCTGGCACTCATCATGAAAAAGCCGGTGTCAGAATATGAAGCCGAACAAGACGATCGCTTCTAAATCAAAAATCAATCCGACAAGACGTCGGATTGATTTTTTAGTTTTCCATATATAATGTATAACTCGCTTCGAACGTTTCGTTTGGTGGGAGGAGTTGGATCCCTTCTTTGTGTAGGAAATCTTTTCGATGGCCTTTATAATCCGCATGTCCGAACCAAGGTTCCAAACAGACGAACGGAGCGTCTTTCTGCGGCGGAGACCAGATGCCGAAATGCGTGAAAGAGGGACTCTCCATCACGATGGCTGCGCCGGTTGGTTGATGTCGGAGTGCAGCATACTCAATTTTCTCAAAAATGAGTGCATCGTCGTCAAATAACGACCGAGTGAGGGGGATATACTGACGTTCTCCGAGTGGTTGATACGCGCCTGTTAAATAAGGGCCCTCGAGCAAATAGCGATCGAGGGAGCGGATTTCGCCGAAATCGATCACGTAGTCTTCAAATGTCCCGCCCATGAACGGAATATTGAATGCAGGATGACCACCGATGCTAAACGGTAACGTCGTTTCGCCCGGGTTATGGACGCGATACGTCACAATCACTTCTTCGCCCACAAGTTGATAGGACACGGTCAGTGTGAATGGGAATGGATAGTGTTGACGTGATTCCGATGTATCGTTCAATGTGAAGCGGACCGACGTGGCAGTCGAAGATTCGATTTCGAACATCGCGTCCCGAGCGAATCCGTGTTGACTCATCGTATAGGTGTTTCCCTCATATACATATTGATCATCGAGCAATCGACCGACAATCGGGAAGAGGATCGGGGCTTGTCGTCCCCAATAGGTCGGGTCCCCTTGCCATAAGAGTTCAGTTCCGGATACTTTCCAACTCGTCATCTCAGCACCTTGTGCCTTTAAGGTTATCTGTATTTTCTCGTTTTGAAGTTGCACAATCCATACGCTCCTTTACGGGTTTATGATAAGTTAAGTGTAGAAATCTTAAGTAAAACAAACAAGGGGTAAATGATGCGCTTACAAAGAATTGGTATTGGAACGCTGATCCTTCTATTGATTGCTGGCCTCGCATATAAAGGCTACGAGGAATATATGATGACACAAAAGAAAGAAGAAGCGGTTCCGATCGTCCAAAATGAATCGGTATTAGGAGGACTTGAAGTGGGGCAACAAGCCCCGGACTTCACTTTGAATACGTTAGATGAGGAGAATTTGACCCTTTCTGAGTTCCAAGGACAGCCGGTCGTCATTAACTTCTGGGCCTCTTGGTGTCCGCCGTGCCGGGATGAGTTTCCTGAACTCGTATCGTTTGAAGAAGCGACAGGCATCCCAGTACTTGGTGTGAACGTCACCAAAAATGAGCGACGAGGAAAAGAGGACGTGGAGGCATTCCTAGATGAGTATCCCGTTGATTTTCCGATTTTGCTAGATGAAGAGGCCGCTGTCGAGCAACAATATCGAGTTGTCGCATTACCGACGACGTACGTTCTAGATGCAAAAGGGATCATCATGGCGAAAAAAACGGGTCCGGTAGACGAGGCATGGCTTCAGCAACAAATCGACGACATCTCAGAATGATTCAATCGAAAAAAAGCTGAACGAACTGCCCGGTTAGAGAGGGCAGACCGTTCAGCTTTTATAGTGTTGCTTGATCAATGCGTCAAAGTTAGGGGTCATATCTTCTTCAAGATAGTAATGATGGTTGTCTCGAATGATTGTATCACCAACACGTGCTTCGGATGGTAGGAATCGTCTAGGGATGAAACTTGAGCCGTTGTTCCATCTCAACACGGCATATTTTCCCTCGATTCGTACCAATGTACCGTACTTAATCATACCTCTTCCTCCTCGACGAGCAGCTTCTGTCTCTTTTTATCCTTACATCATGTATTCCCAAATTCCACAAAAGCTACACATCTTTACACGTGTCTGTCTAATCACTATAGGGACGTTGTATCAAAAAACGATAGAGGTTAAATGCGGGAAATGTGAAGAAAGTTTGAAGAAAACGCTTTCTTTTTTTGAAATGGTCTTTTATAATGAAACCACGGGGTGATTATGACGAAACTGTGAACAATGGGGGGATGGTCATGTTTTCTTCTGCAATGATTGGGTTACTCGCTCTGACGGGAGTAACGATCTATGGGGTTGACCGTATGTTCACGGTCCGCTCAGAACGCGTCACAAAGAAATAGGTCTACATAGGGGGAAATCGCAACGTCTTGGGGAGACGTTGCGATTTTTTTATATATCTTGTTGTCGAGACCGGCGATCGGTCTCTTTTTGTTCCACCATCTTTCGATTCCGTTCATGAACACGGTCAAAAAAGGCGTGCTTTGGCCATGCAGGAGACCAGTGGCGTTCTTCAGGGAGTGCCAAGATATACTCTTCCGCCGCACTCAATCGCTCAATCATGTGACTTCGGTTGTCGCACAAGTCACCGTGACCTGGTACGAACCAACGAATCTCATGTTCGTAGATGAGTGATTGTATGGTTTGTAGCGTATCAAGATAGGCGGTTGGGTCGTGTTCGATAAACGGTGGCTCGACATTAGACCCATAATCTCCACAAACGAGAAGATTCATGGATTCGATGAGAACCGACATATGTGTCGCGTCATGGCCCGGTGTAGAGAGGAAGGTCACGGGCACTGAACCGATTAAAAGCGTTTGATCGGGTTGGATGACCAGGTCGATGTCCGGTTTTTGAATCGGGTGATCAATATAATATTGTTCATAAAACTTGCGAATCTCATTTAATTGGTCAGATGAGTCGGCATCGACGAAAGCCTGTGAGGCAATCGTGGTGGCATCTGCAAAGCCGTAAGCTCCGATGATGTGGTCAAAATGATGATGTGTGAAGATGACATAAAGCGGCCGATTCCGACGGTGTAATTCGATGTCACGACGGATTGTCGCAATTTCTTCCGGGAGCCAGGTCGGGTCAATCAACAAAAGGGCATCTGGTGTATCGATGAGGGTCGATGTCGTTCGCATCAACGCGCTTTCGTATACGGTAAAAGATTGCAGCTTCGCTTGAATCAATGTAGTTCCTCCTTGTCTGTATGGATTCAATCACTCTTTTCCCCAAAACAATAGACGGAACAACAAAAAAGCAGAAAGTCGTGTGACTTTCTGCTTTTGCAAGGTCTCAACCGTGCAGTGTATGTGTGCGAGATCCTCTCGCGTATATGTCGATATTGGAGCGGGTGAAGAGAATCGAACTCTCGTCATCAGCTTGGAAGGCTGAGGTTTTACCATTAAACTACACCCGCATCAAAGAAAAAATATGGAGCGGGTGAAGGGAATCGAACCCTCGTCATCAGCTTGGAAGGCTGAGGTTTTACCATTAAACTACACCCGCGAAACGTATTAACTCTTAACGTTACTTTGATATAATAGCATATACGATGGAATTTGCAAACCCTTTTTTAAAAAACTTTTTAGGTTGCAGAATCCTATTCACAACGCAGATAATAGAAAAAAGGGGAGAAATGAAATATGAGTGAGCGAAAATCATATTTACGACTGATGGGTGAAGGGTTTCGAATGTTGAAACAATCGAAACAAACGAACACGACGGTGTCTCTCCGAAGTTGGACGTTTTCGATCCATCATGAACAAGAATGGCAGGTTGTGTTACGAACGAATCGAATCAAGTGGGTCGGATTACCAAGTATGACGTTTGAGATTCATCCGGATATGATTCAAATAGGAGATCTTCGAGTCACCCGTCACGCACAATCGAACGAAGTACGTTTGACAATCGATGAAGAATGGGGATTGGAAAATAAGGTTGTTTGTGACAACCTAGAATGGGAAACGTTCGTCGATGCGCTCAAACAAGTGAAGGGGGAGTAAGCGTGAGTGGAGAGAGGTTGTATCGGATGGAAGCCGAGGCTCGAGGGAGTGCTTGGCGTGCCCGGGTTCTAACAGGAATTCAACGATTTCGATTTTATAAAGGGGAATTGCTTGCACCGACAAACCGACCGTATGTCGTGCTGAGCATCTCGCAAGATGAAGGAGCCCTGCCAGATTTAATTGAGACCGATATGGGTATCCTCTTGATCCATGAGCGGGTGGGACCTATCTTTATGAATGTCTGTCCGTATGACGTTCAGCTCGTTCGTGTCGAGCTTCATACGAGTACCGGGAAAACCGATCGTTACTGTGCGCTGAACGTCCTCCGTCGCTTTGAAATCGAATACCTTGAACATTCGAACGAATATCGTCCGCTGAGTGCGGATCGACTCTATTTCCTATCCAATCAAACTGTCCGCATGAACTTATTTGGACATATGATCGCCCAAGACGTAAATAGCCAACGTCTATACGTGACCGAACGCTTGAAGTACGCGCTTCAAGCTAAAATGGTCACAGGGCTGGCATTCAAGCAAGTAAAGGAGAAAACAGCATGAAAGAGTACGAAATTGATGGGTGGTTCCGCCTGACGTATCCGGAACATTATGAATACAGCGAAGAGGAAGACTATGTGAGTTTTTACTCGACAGAAGCGGATGCGCAAGGGACGCTTCAAATCTCAATCTATGAATCAGAAGATTCGCAAGAACCAAAACAATCCGCTATGAGCGAATTGAATACGTTCTTAGGCGAATTCCCGATTGATGTGAAGATTGCTCCAAGTGTCACGACTGAAACGAGTGATATGACAACGGCCTACGCAAGTGGGATTGAAGATGGGATGCATTTAGATGTATGGTCCTTGACCGACGGGAAACGGCTTTTATTCTTAACTTATGTAGCCGATCAAGTGACCGATGAAAAGATGGAGATTGAATCGATCATCGATTCAATCGAGTGGACATAAAAGGAGACACGACGCCAACGAGGCGCGTGTCTCCTTTTGTTACTGATATTTTGGTACATCGAAGTTGAGTGTGTAAGCATCAAGTGATTGATAGATATTATAGATGCTTGTCGTTTGTTTTGCGGCCCATCCGATATCCGTTGCATATTGGTGCGTTCCTGGTGAAGAAGGATTGAAGCGCATCTTATACAGCGTATTTTGTTTATATGTCGGGTGATTGATATAGCTAGCCCCAATCCAGTAAGCTCCTCCGATAATCGCTTCTTTAGGAGAGAACCACTTTTGTTGGAAGGCGTATTTGGCGCCGTTTCCAAGAGGGTTGCTATCTGTTGCTTGAATACCGTACATATTATAGACGGTTGCGGCAACAGGACGTTCCGGATAAATCCGATTCCCACTCGAGTTGATTAATGCATTCCCATCTTTATCGACAGGAACTCCTTTTGCGAGAAGGGATGTACCATGTCCAGTTTCAAGGATGGCATGCGAGAGAAGATACACTTCGTTCACGCCATACATACTAGCCGCATCAACGAATGCCTGACCTTGTCCGCTGAGCGTTCCTTTTGATGTGAGGACCTTGTTCAATGTTGTCGCAGTTGTCCCGGCGCTCTTCGATAAATCTAAGAATTGATAGAATGATCGAGAGTTTGCATCAATCTGGCTAGGATCGACGTATGGGAGAAGATCATCAACTGATGCACGACGCCAAGTGTTATCAAAGACTCGGATATTGTGTCCGGCCGGTCGTTTATACGAAATCGTATAGTATGTGCCGGATTGACCTGTAATCGTAACGGTTTCACCAGTATTGATTTGACCGTACGCATGAGATGTTAAAATTGGACGGCTCAAAATGTTGGCGGTTCCGACGACTGAACTTGGTGTCACGTAACCGGTCATCGTGCCGTATTTTACTTTATACCAAACGGTTGACCCCGAAGTATAACGGTCAACGTATTGAATTGACGCACCATATGGAATGGTGACGAGCGAGGACGAGCTTGAAGAGGCTGTCATCTTCAAAGCGGTTCCTAACCCTGAGACAACAGTCATCTCAGATTTCACAATCTTTCCTGTCGATCCGTTGACACTTACCCAAGCACGAGGTAGGTAGGCTTCATCGTATCGATGTGCATCCGTTTGGGCGAATTGAGCCACTTGACGGTCTGCCATCTGACGAACTGTCATCGGATAACTCGTATACGAAACTTTTTTCGTGATGCCTGTCGCAGGTGGGGTCGTTGTGACAGGTACGACGTAATCGGTATGAATATAGTTGCCGCTATACGTCCCGCTCGTAAGAAGTGCCCATTTCGAACCGACAATCGGTTTGATGTTGACAATCGTTCCCGTACTTAACGTTCCGACTTTATTAGTCGTCGATGATGAATCAGGCGTAGAACGAACGTTGAGGGGCTCGTTCCCGTCTACATAGATGCGAACTTGGCGTTCTTCTTCATATTGTTCGTCTGACGGTGCTGTTTTCGAGAAGTAGTCCGCCGTCGCATAACCTGTGATCGGACCGTATTCGATTTTAAAGAATCGCTCCGTGAGACCAGGCTCCGACACTTGCTGAACTTTCGTACCGAACGGAATGATTGCAATCTTCACTTTTTCTGCATCCGAGCGGTTGTATAAAACGACGTCACGCGTTGTATAATAATCTGTTTTCACCACAACCTCTGGATCTTTCAATGAGAAGTGACTAGAACCCGCATATCCTGTTTTTCCGTCATAACGAATCTTGAACCAAGAGCTAGAAAGCCCGCTTTGCGAAAGTTGTTCTACTTTTGCACCGAATGGAATCGTCGCAACCTTTGTCGCTCCGGCTGCAGACGAACTATACATCGCAACATTTCGAATCGCAAAGTATGGTGTGATCGTCACTTCTTCAGGTGCCTTCGTAGAAAAATGGCGAGCGGCAGCGAAGCCGGTGACTCCATCATATTCAATTTTGAACCAAGAGTCCGATAAGTTGGCATCCGATACTTGGACGACTTTTGTCCCTTCTTGAATCGCGCGAAGACGAGCCGCTCCAGAAGCGGATGACTCATATAACACGAGGTCTCGAACGGCATAATAGGTTGTCTTGACGACGGCTTCAGGTTTTGATGTCGAGAAGTTACGCGCGGCCGCATAGCCGACCGTGTCCCCGTATTGCACCTTATACCAAGATGAACTCAATCCGTTCACGTATACACGCTTCACTTCTGCTCCGAGTGGGATTGTTGCAATTTTTGATGCACCAGTTCCTGAACCGTTGTAGAGCGCGACATTCTTCACTGCGTAATATGTCGTGACCGCTTCTGGAGCAAGCGGAGTCGGTGTAAAGTTACGTGCCGGTGCATAACCGACGAGGGAACCGTATTCGATTTTGTACCAAGATCCCGTCGTTCCTAAAGATTCTAAGTATGTGACTTTCGCACCTTCTGGAATCGTAGCGATTTTCGATGCGCCAGTACCTGTCTTGTCATATAGAACGGCTGTCGTAGACGCGTAAAATGTAGGGCTCGTTTCGGTAAAGTATCGTGCCGCCACATATCCTGTATATGTACCAAATTGTACTTTATACCAAGATCCTGTAGCACCATGTGTTGAGACATGCGTTACGAGTGATCCTTTTGGAATGACCGTTTCGATGGAAGCAGACGTTGACATCGAAGAACGAAGATTAACGTTCATTTCAGCTACATATAATGAAGCAGATGAAGTAGACGCCGTTGTCATAGATGAGCCGATCGTCAAATACGTAGAAGAAACGTATCGTTTTTGACCTTCGAAGTTGATTTGTGCCCATTCATCGTTGACGGCGTATACGTCTACCGTCGTTCCTTCTGTTAACTTGCCAACGATTGAAGACGATGTCGATGATTCAGACCGTACATTTAAAATGGGTGTGTTGACTGTTCCTTCGGATGTTGCTGCGTATGATTGGAGAGGCGCAAGGGTGCTCAGAATCGTACCTGAGACGATGGTGGCAACCCCCAATCGTGAGAGTGTCGATTTCAATATGTTACCCCTTTCGGATGAAAAAACGTGATTAAAAGTGATTGCGGTCTAAGTATAACGTACTTAAAAATTGGAAAGAAGAAGCAGAATTTCAAAAAAGGTAAATGCTTAAAATATTTTTTCTAAAATCAGGTAAATGAAAAATCCCCTTATAAAAGGGGATTGAGTAAATTAATGGATTCTATTTTGCTTCATCCAAGTAAGAATATCTGACCACACTTGTTCACGGTGCGCTTCGCGAAGAATTTCATGTCGGGCATTGTCGTATGTGACGACTGCGAGTTCGACATCCGCATTTCGATACTTCTTAATGATTCCGTTCAATCCTTCACCATCATGCGTGACAGGATCGTCCACTCCGGCAACGAACAGAACTGGAAGGGACTTCGGATGTTCATGAATCCGTGCAGCCGTGGTGACATCTAAGGAAGCACGTGTCACTTCATGTAAAAAACCGAGGGAAGGCAGACCGCCACAGTTTGGGTCGGCGAGATAGGAGTCGACTTCGTCTGGAACACTTGAGAGCCAGTCACTATCCGTTCGAGCAGGTAAAAACTTAAGGTTGTAACGTCCGAACAAGAGGCGTTCAAAGAAATGTGATTGATGGGTGGCACCTTTCCGTTTCATGACGGTAGCGATTAAACGATGTCCCACTTCACCTGCGACCCCAGGATGTGGGGGCGGGGCGACGACAATCAATCCAGCCAAGGCATGCCCCATGATTTGACCGAGTCGACGAGCAAGCAGGGAACCGAAACTGTGACCTAACACATAAGTAGGGCGCCCATCCTCGTAACGGTCGATTAGATATCGAGCATCCTCGACAAGTTGCTGAAAGCCATCGCCAGGAGCAAGGTGTCCATAAGACTGTTGATCATGAGCGCTTGTACCTGCACCACGCAAGTCACACACAAATACGTCATAGCCATTATCTGCCATAAACTGTGCAAACTCAATATATCTTTCGTGATGTTCGAGCATCCCATGAAACATGAATATTTTTCCAATCGATTGCTCTGCCTGAACGTGCATGACTTCTGTTTGATACCCGTCAGGATACGTCAACTGTGATACGATCATGTGTCATCCCCCTATTAGAAAAGGCCGATTGCTTTTCCAGATTCGTCAATTCCCATATTGAGAGCCGCTGGATGTTTCGGTAACCCTGGCATCGTTAACATGTTGCCAGTTAAGGCGACAAGGAATCCTGCTCCCACTGAAGGTTTTAATTCGCGAACGGTGATGGTGAATCCTTGTTGATAACCGAATTTTGAAGGGTCGTCTGAGAGGGAGAACGGTGTCTTCGCCATACAAATGGGAAGGTCCGACCAGCCGTTCGCCTGCACATCTTTCATTTGCTTTTGTGCTTTGGTGGTGAACACGACGTCTGCAGCACCGTATACTTCTCTCGCAATGGTTTTAATCTTTTGTTCAATTGAATCGGTCAACTCATATAGAGGCGTCAGTTTACTTTCGTTCGACTCGACGGCGTCAATGACTGCTTCGGCCAATTGTCGCCCCCCAAGCCCGCCGTTTGCCCACACTTCGCTGAGCGAAGCACGAATACCGTGTGCCGCACACCAATCAAGAACGGTTGCAAGTTCCTCTTCTGTATCTGAATTGAAACGGTTCAATGCGACGACCGTAGGCAGACCGAGTTTTTTCATCGTATGGATATGTTTGGCGAGTAATTTTAATCCTTCGCCGACTGCACCGACATTCTCGATGTGAAGTTGATCTTTTGAAACGCCACCGTGCATTTTTAGAGCACGAACGGTTGCAACGAGTACGACCGCATCCGGATTCAAATCACCGACTCGAGATTTGATATGACAGAACTTTTCTGCCCCGAGGTCGGCACCGAACCCAGCTTCTGTCACCACATACTCCCCAAGCTTTAATGCAGTCTTCGTTGCGATCAATGAGTTGCATCCGTGCGCGATGTTTGCGAACGGTCCGCCGTGAACGAGTGCAGGCGTTTGTTCGAGCGTTTGGACGAGGTTCGGTTTAAAGGCTTCCTTCAACAGTAACGTCGCCGCCCCGGCCGCCCCGATTTGTTCTGCCGTGATTGGTTCTTTTTGATGGTCATAGGCGACTACGATTCGCTTGATGCGTTCTTCGAGGTCGTCCAATGAATCGGCCAGACAGAGAATCGCCATGATTTCCGAAGCGACGGTAATATCAAATCCGTCCTCACGAGGGACTCCGTGAGCAGGACCACCGAGACCGACCGTGACATGACGAAGTGCGCGGTCGTTTAAGTCAAGGACACGCTTCCAGACGATATGTCGGACATCGATCCCAAGGTCGTTTCCTTGATGCAAGTGATTGTCGATCATGGCACTGATCGTATTATGGGCCGATGTGATCGCATGCATATCACCTGTGAAGTGGAGGTTGATGTCTTCCATCGGAAGAACTTGACTGAAGCCACCACCAGCAGCGCCACCTTTTAGACCCATCGTCGGACCGAGTGAAGGTTCGCGCAGACAGACGATTGCTTGTTTATCCAACTGGTTCAACGCTTGTCCGAGACCGACTGTTACCGTTGATTTTCCTTCACCAGCTGGTGTCGGATTGATCGCTGTGACGAGAACGAGTTTTCCGTCTTCCTGCGTTTTCACACGTTCGAGGACATCGTAAGAAAGTTTCGCTTTATATTTCCCGTAAAGATCTAGATCATCTTCATCTAATCCGATTTTTGCTGCGATGTCCTTAATCGGCAAAGTTTTAGCTTGTTGGGCAATCGTAAGGTCAGATAGTGGTTTCGTCGTTGTCATTCAAAAAGCCCCTCCGTTTGTCGAACGATATCTTTTTAATCTCTAAAAATCATTCGGGTATTTCGGACTAAAATATGAATCAAGGCAAAACATATTCAATCCGTTCGTAATATCATTGATTTTATCATAACTCATCACGCCTTCAAACTCATTCATTCCGTTCAATATTTTCCACCCTTTCCGTCAAATGTATCCGTTTTCATAAAAGGTTTGACACGGTACATTGATAGTGGAGGCGATACACATGAATGAGACTACTAAACGGACGAAACGCAGAAGGAATTGGAAGAAACCTGCGAGTTTTATAGCATTTGTCGGACCTGCTTTTCTGGCATTTGTCGCAATCGTACTCATCCCATTTTTTAATGGCATTTACTATAGTTTCACTGACTGGAACGGTGTCACCGGAGAACTGAACTTTGTTGGATTGGATAACTATCATCGCTTGTTCTTTGAAGATGAGCAGTTCCGCGCTTCTTTTTGGATTACGACGAAATATACGCTTGTGTCTGTCCTATTGACGAATATCGTCGGTTTCTCATTAGCGCTATTATTGACGATGAACATTAAGACGCGAAACTTCCTACGCACGATTTTCTTCATGCCGAACTTGATCGGTGGCTTAATTCTCGGGTTCATCTGGCAGTTCATTTATGTAAAAGGATTTGCCTCGATCGGTGCGTTGACGGGGTGGAGCCTGTTCGAATTACCATGGCTCGGAGATGCGCAAACGGCATTTTGGGGAATCGTGATTGTCGCCATCTGGCAAGGTGGCGGGTATGTCATGGTCATCTACATCGCGGCGCTACAAAACGTGCCGACTGATTTGATGGAGGCGGCACGAATTGATGGGGCGAATCGTCTTAAGATGCTCCGCCATATCACGCTACCGATGATTATGCCATCGATTACCATCTGTTTGTTCCTGACCATCTCTTGGTCATTCAAAGTGTTTGATACGAACTTGTCGCTCACGAATGGTGGACCATTCAAATCGACCGAGATGTTAGCCTTAAATATCTATACGGAGTCTTTTGTGAATAACAATTATGGTCTCGGGTCAGCGAAGGCGGTCATCTTCTTCTTGGTCGTGGCTGCGATTACGGTGACGCAAGTGTACGTGACGAAAAAACGGGAGGTGGAAGCATGACGACGGAAAAATTGGAACATGTCGAGAGAAACGTAGAGAAGACACCGAAGCGCATCCCGCAGCGTCCACTTCGCCCGGGAACGTATTCTTGGAACCTTGGAATTATTGAGCTCGTCGCCATCTTGCTCGGACTACTCTATTTGGTCCCGTTCTATTACGTTGTCGCCAACTCGTTCAAATCGATGGCTGAAATCTTTACGAATACGTCCGCCTTACCGAACGAGTGGTTGACCTCAAACTATACAGAAGCATGGGAAGCGATGAATTATGGACGTGTCTTTTTGAACTCCCTTCTCATCACGGTCGGAGCGAATGCGGTCATTGTCATCTTCACCTCGATGGCGGCATGGAAACTCGTTCGGACGAAACATTGGGTTTCCACAATGATCTTTTTCTTGTTCGTGGCAGCGATGGTCATTCCGTTCCAGTCCATCATGATTCCGCTCGTGAAAGTTTCGAGTATCCTCGGTCTGTTGAATAGTCATTGGGGCCTGATCGTCATGTATCTAGGGTTTGGGTCTGGTATCTCAGTGTTCCTCTATCACGGATTCATGAAGTCGATTCCTGAGGAAATTGAAGAAGCCGCCATCATCGACGGTTGCTCGACATGGGGTGTCTTCTGGCGCATCGTCTTTCCACTTCTCAAGCCGATCACGGTGACAATCGTCATCTTGAACAGCCTATGGATTTGGAATGACTTCTTATTACCATCGCTTGTTCTTCGTGATGTCGAGTTACGGACCATCCCGCTCGCGACATTCTATTTCTTTGGACAGTACACGAAACAATGGGATTTGGCATTAGCAGGTTTAGTGTTAGGAATCGTTCCCCTTCTGGTCTTTTTCTTCGGCATGCAAAAGCATATCATCAAAGGGATCACAAGCGGTTCGATTAAATAACCCTCCCAAGGGAATCCTCCGTTCGCTACACGGAGGATTATTTTTTTGGACGGTTTGTCAAATTAAGCGCAACACTTCCTCGGTGAAGGCCTCGTGTGCGGTTTTCCAGTCCAGGCACTTTCTCGGTCGCCCGTTGATCTTGGCCAGCGCATCCGCGAGTTCACCGTCACCGACCTGCGCGAAGTCCGTTCCTTTCGGGAAGAACTCGCGGAGGAGCCCGTTGGCGTTCTCGTTGCTCCCCCGTTGCCACGATGAGTACGGGTCGGCGAAATACATCGGCACGCCGAGCGACGCCTGGATGCGCTCGTGACCGCTGAACTCCTTGCCCCGGTCCGTCGTCGCCGTCTCGAACGTGCCTTCCGGGAAGGCACCGTGCACCGCATGGATCGCCCCCTCCATCGAGGCCGCGGTGCGGTCCGCGATTGGCAGGGCGAGATAGAACCGGCTCTTCCGCTCGATGAACGTCGCGACGCACGCCTTCGATTTCCCACGTCCGGAGACGACGGTGTCGAGCTCCCAATGCCCGAATGTCCGGCGACCCCTGACCTCTGGAGGTCGTTTCGAGATGGGGAGACCGACGTTGATGCGACCGCGCGTCTCGGTCGGCTTTTGACGTTTCCCCTTCTGGCGGAGCACGGTCACGGGCACGTCGATCCGTCCCGCATAGATCCAGCGGTAGATGGTGGGGAAGGCAATTTTTCCTGCGTAGAGGCGGCCGACGATCTGTTCTGGTGACCAGGTCGCACGCAGCTTCTCGACGATCGTCCGGCGCATCGTGTCGTCGAGCTTCGTCTTGACGCCGCAATGGGTTTTCGCCTTCTCGTAGCGTTTCTGCGCACGTCCTGACTCGTAGCCGGGGTTCCGTCTGATCTCCCGCGAGACGGTCGAGGGCTGTCGCCCGAGCCGTCTCGCGATGGACCGGATGGACATCCCGATCTCCAGATAGGTCTCTATTTTCACGCGCTCCGTTGTGGTAAGATGGGTGTAGCTCATAGCGATTCCTCCGTCTGAATGTTTGTGTCGTAACTTCATTCTAGATGTTGCACTTAATTTTATAATTCATCTTTGAAAAAAATCGTTGACATTAATCTGAATATTTATAATAATGAACTCAATTCAATTGTGAACGACGTCGAAAGGACGAGTACACGAAGGTAGTGAGCCAAGCGATCCGGGGGTGGTGTGAGCCCGGTCTTAACCCTTCGTCGAAAAACTTCCTGGAGTCGCTACCCGAACGCTTTGCCAGTAGACGTAGCCGGACCGCTCCCCGTTATCGGAGTTACGAGATGATTGTCTCGAAAAAGTGAGTAGATTCGTCTACTAATTTGGGTGGCACCGCGGAACCGAAGTCTTCCGTCCCATGTTCGATGGGAATGGAGGGCTTTTTTTCATGGCTTCATTTTCAAATATTCCACAATTGGAGGAAACGGAAAATGACAACAGCAACAAGCACGATGAAAGAAAGACAGCAGACGATTGCAGCAGTAAAGGCACTCTTTGAGGAGAAAGTCTCACGTGAACTCGGACTGATTCAAGTACAAGCACCGCTATTCGTCGAGTCGGCGAGTGGGGTCAACGATCACTTAAACGGCGTGGAGCGTATCATTCAGTTTGATACGATGTATCCGGGACATGAACTTGAAATCGTTCAGTCACTCGCGAAATGGAAACGTGAAGCGCTCGGTCGTTACGGATTCGGTGTCGGTGAAGGATTGTACACTCAGATGCGTGCCATTCGACGCGACGAAGAACTCGACGCGACACATTCTTTATTCGTCGACCAGTGGGACTGGGAACGAGTGATTGCTCGAGAAGAACGGACGATGGAATATTTGAAAGCAACGGTGGAGTCCATTTACGCTGCGCTCCGTGAAACAGAAGCAGAAGTAGAGAAAGCGTACGGTGTTGAAGCGATTCTTCCGGAAATGATTCATTTCATCACAAGTCAGGAGTTGGAGGATACGTATCCGACCATGACGCCGAAAGAACGTGAAACGGCTATCTGTAAAGAGTACGGTGCGGTCTTCATCTCACAAATCGGAGATCTTCTCGCTTCAGGTATGAAACACGATGGACGAGCGGCAGACTATGATGATTGGTCGCTCAACGGAGACATTCTCGTGTGGCACCCTGAGCTCGAGTCAGCATTTGAACTGTCATCGATGGGCATTCGTGTCGACGAAGTGGCACTTGATGCGCAACTGAAGAAAGCAGATGCGGAAGAGAAGCGCGCGTATCCATTCCATCAAGGCGTGCTCGAAGGAACGCTTCCTCTTACAATCGGGGGCGGAATCGGCCAATCACGTGTCGCGATGTATCTGTTGCGCGCACGTCATATCGGGGAAGTGCAAACATCGGTCTGGCCGCAAGAAGTCATTCAGTCGTGCCAAGAAGCTGGCATCAGCTTGTTGTAATATAATAAGAAGAAACACGGAACAGGACTCGAAAAAAGAGTCCTGTTTTTCTGTGCAACATTTTCCACCCTATCCGTCAATTTTGACACCTACATTGTGGAAGCGTTTTCATTTAAAGTTGAGTTTGTAAAGATGGATAAGGTTAAGGGAGGAAATGAGATGAAACGGAAGTGGAAATTGTCTACAGCGGTCATGACGGCTGGAATGGTCTTATCACTCGCGGCTTGCGGCGGCGGATCACTCACGGACGAAGGTTCTTCTGAAGGGAATGCAGATAGTGGCGACAAAAAAGACGTCACGTTAAACGTCTTCCAATTCAAAGCAGAGATTGCGAAAGACCTTGAAGCGATGGCAAAAGAGTATGAAGAGGAGACGGGTGTGAAAGTCACGGTTCAAACCGTCGGTGGTGGAGCAGACTACGGTGCGGCCCTCAAATCACAATTCGCCTCAGGAAATGAACCGGATATCTTCAACAACGGTGGATTCACGGAAGCACAAACATGGAAAGATAAACTCGAGGACCTCTCGAGCGAGAAGTGGGTCGGAGATTTGACAGAGGTCTCGAAAGAGCCGATGACGATGGACGGTAAACTGTACGGAATGCCAATGAACCTCGAAGGTTACGGATTCATCTATAATAAAGAACTTTTTGAAAAAGCGGGAATCAAAGAGTTACCGAAAACACTCTCTGAACTGACGGATGCTGCTGAGAAACTTGAGCAAGCGGGAATCACACCGTTCTCTGTCGGTTATGCAGAGTTCTGGATTTTAGGGATTCACTTGTTGAACATTCCAATGGCGCAACAAGACGACCCGGATGCATTTATTCAAGCGCTCAATGAGAATAAAGCGAAGTTTGAAGACAATGAACAGTTCCAAGAGTTTTTGAAATTGTTTGATTTGACGATTAAATACGGAAACAAAAACCCGTTGACGACGGACTACAATACTCAAGTCACACAGTTCGCCCAAGGAGAGACGGCAATGCTCCAACAAGGGAACTGGGCACAACAAATGATCCTCGACGTAAATCCAGATATGGAGATGGGCTTCGTCCCGATCCCGATCAATGACGATGCGGAGAAGATGGACCGTCTTCCAGTCGGCGTCCCGAACAACTGGGTCGTCAACAAAAACTCGAAGTATAAAGAAGAAGCGAAAGACTTCTTAGAGTGGATGGTGACGTCGGATACAGGGAAAGACTACATGGTCAACAAGTTCAAGTTCATCCCTGCCTTCAAGTCGATTGAAGCTAACGACCTTGGACCACTCGCAGACGATATCTTGGCGTATTCGAATGAAGGGAAGACCCTCTCTTGGAACTGGTTCAAGTATCCGGATGGTGCAGTGAATGAATATGGTGCCCTCATGCAGGCATATGTCGGTGGACAAAAAACAGGTGAAGAAATGCTCCAAGACTTCACGAAAGTATGGCAAGACAAAGTGAAATAAGCATGGCACAGACGGTGAAACGACCCCTTCACCGTCTGTGTTTTTTATGTCGAGAATTCTTCTTCGATTTGACAGATGACACTTGTCAAATGGACGCGACTCGCACAAAATAAAAGACAGTTGAAGTGGTGCTCGGAACCTTCCGACGCCACTATTTTTTGGGGAGATGGAACGAATGAGAAAAAATGTGACGGTTGCCCTCTTACTGGCAACCTTTTTAGCGGCGATTGAAGGGACAGTCGTATCGGTTGCGACACCGGTCATCGCAAGTGAGTTGAACGGAGCGACGCTCGTCAGCTGGGTATTTGCTGCCTTCTTACTCTTTACGGCGGTTTCGACACCGATTTATGGAAAAGTGGCAGACTTATTCGGGCGAAAGCGCGTTCTATTGTTTGGAATCGGGTTGTTCACCGTGTCTTCATTGTTATGTGGGTTAGCGACATCGATGGAACAACTCATTGTCTTTCGAGCGCTGCAAGGTCTCGGGGCCGGAGCCGTGCTTCCGATTTCGATGACGATTATTGGAGATTTATATAAATATGAAGAGCGTGGGAAAATTCAAGGCATTCTAAGTGCGGTCTGGGGTGTATCAGGTGTGCTCGGTCCCGTTATCGGTGGATTTTTGGTCGAAACGTTGTCTTGGCGTTACGTCTTCTTACTAAACGTGCCATTTGCGTTACTCTCGTTTATCATGATTATCGTCTTTTACAAAGAAACCGTCGCTGAAACGAGCGAACGGATTGATTTGAAAGGTGCTCTTTTGTTCGCTGGAGGAACGACCGCGTTTTTATACGCCTTGATCACGTTCAGTGAAACGAATGAATGGACGACGACCATCGTTGGAAGTGGCGTACTTAGTCTTGTTTTGTTAGGGGGATTCTTCCTATCGGAAAGAAGAGCAACCTCTCCGTTATTGCCGTTTGACTTGCTCAAGCAACCAACGATTGCGGCCATCAACGGCTCTGTCTTTTTTGCAGCTTGGGTGCTCGTTTCAATGTCAGCTTATATCCCAATTTGGGCGCAAGCAGTATTAGGAAAAACAGCAACCGAGGCTGGATTCATGTTGATGCCGTTGTCTGTTGCATGGACATTCACATCGATTATCGGAGGACGGACGCTCGGTGTGGCATCCCCGAAACGTCGCGCGTTGGTTGGTATGGGGTTACTCGTCATCGGAACGTTCACGTTGACACTCTTATCCCAATCAAGCTCGGATTTCTGGGTATATGGTGCGGTGGCTTTGATTGGGGTAGGATTCGGATTGTCACAGCCGATGTTTATCGTCGTCTTGCAAACCGTCGTTTCCTATCAGCAACGAGGAACGGCGACCGCGACCAACTCCTTCTTAAGTACGGTCGGTCAAACGCTCGGTGTAGCAGTGTTTGGAGCTGTCTTTAACTTCGTCGTGCTCAACGACTTTAAAGAAAGTAGTGCGTTATCCCAAGTGTCTTTGGAAGACTTCTTCAATCAAAGTGTGACGGAGACATTAAGCGCCTCTGTCCGTCTGCAAGGTGAACAAATCATCGCGACCGGGTTGAATGGGATCTTCATCGGGGCGATGATTGCGGCCGTGATTGCATTCATCATCGCAACCCGTTTGCCGGCCCGCCCACCGGAACCTTCACAGCGTTCGTAAAACAAGGGTATGATGAAGGAAAGGGAGGCGAACCGACATGAAACGTCAAATTGGGATTGTGACACTATTGTTTCTTATGGGATGTACGCCAGAACCAACGAACGAAGGTACGGAGCCACCACCTGCTGAAGAATCGACTCGTGATGAGTCGGCAACATCTGAAGAATCGAACACCACTGAAGAGACGGAACTGAACATCGGGGAAGTGACCGCCATCGCTGAAAATCTAGAAATCCCGTGGTCACTCGCTCGAAGTGCGGATAAATGGTTCGTATCGGAACGTGGTGGGACCATCACGGTAATCGATGATTCCGGTAGCGCGACGCAATCTGACGTGGACTTGGACGAAGACGTATTTGAGATTGGTGAAGGAGGACTCCTCGGCATCGCGCTGAGCGACGATTTTGAATCGAGTGGCATCCTTTACGCATATCATACGTACGGTTCATCGGGAAGAGACGTCAAGAACCGGGTGGTAGAGTTGACGTGGGATGGAGAACGTTTCGAGGAAACTGGTGTCTTGATTGACGAGATACCAGGGGCACGTTTCCATAACGGTGGACGTCTATTAGTCGATGGAGCGTATCTTTGGGTGACGACGGGCGATGCGCTCGTGCCAGAACTTGCTCAAAACGAGTCATCTTTGGCGGGGAAGATTTTACGAATTCCATTATCGGGTGAAGGCGAACCGACCGACTGGATTTATTCGCTTGGTCATCGAAACCCTCAAGGACTCAGCCGGATGGATGATACGCTTTATGCGAGTGAGCATGGGGCGAGTGGACATGACGAGGTCAACGTGATAGAAGAAGGAAACAACTATGGATGGCCACTCATTGAGGCAAATGAAGAACGAGAGGGTCTGGTCACGCCATGGTTTGAAGTCGGTGAGACGTCTTGGGCACCATCTGGAATTGCGACCGATGAACGGTACGTATACATGGCGACACTTCGGAATGAGCGGCTCGTGGCCATCGATCGTGAAACGAAGCAAGTCACGACAATTGTCGAAGGGGTCGGACGGATTCGGGATGTGTGGTTGGACGACGATACGTTGTATTTTATTTCGAACAATACGGACGGACGAGGCAATCCACTATCACAAGACGACAAACTCTATCAAGTGACCATCCGCTAGAAACTGACGAATCCGTCAGTTTCTATTTTTTTCGTTGTTTTGTTACTTCTAATTATATTTTGCGTTTTATTTAAGTATTATTTTGCATGAAAAAGCTATCTCCCTCTGTGCTAGGGAGATAGCTTTTCTAATTATTTGATACCGATAACTAGGCTGTCACGTGCAGCTTCGACCACTTCTGTTGTAATTGAAGTAAGCTGATTAATTTCTAGAATTCTTTCAATTTGTGAAAATAACCTTTGAATCAGTCGAAAATTCCCGTTAGTAATTTTGATTATACTGGCCAAAGCTTCATAATCTGAGAAGTCCTCCAGCTTTATAGGTAAGCCGAGTTCTTGCCATTTATAGGTCAGCAAATGGTGCGTTTCATCTTTGCTTAATCGGTCAAATTCATGAGCAAATCCAATCCTGGAGTACAGTTGAGGATAACGGGACAACCGTTTTTCGATGCCCGGCATGCCAATAAATATGATCGCTATGTCGTTTTGATCGTAAATATCCCGAAGTTGTTCTAAATTTTGCAGTTTTAAATGATCAATTTCATCTATTATGAGCAAGTCAATGCCCTCGAAAGAATTGACCGTAAATTGCGGCTCTTCTTCAGTAACCATAGATTGATAGACAGACTTCACCATATTTAGTTTGCTGTCTATTAAACCAATCTCGCTTGTCATTCTGGAAGCACTGACTGCAGGGGCAGTATAAAAAAGTGTATGGCAGTAGTTTTATATGGGTTATAGAAGTAAGTAATAATAGAGTAGTAGTAATTTTGAATAGAATTTTAAAAAACCAGTAACCTTAAAAAAGAAACTGGTTTTTAGAAATATAAACTCTTTTATAAAAGCTTCCAATAATCTCTCATATGTTAACTAAAAAAGAAATATTGTAAAAATGGTATTTACCCCTTGAACCTTACGTAAGGTAATGTCTTATAGTGAAACTAGCTTACTTTTGTAAAAGGAGGAATTATTGTGGAAAATACCATTGTTAAGGCATTGATCTACGAAGAGCAGATACGTTTATATTTTATTGATAATACCCAGCTGCTTCGAGACATCTTTGCCTTAAACCAGGAACTTCCTGAATCTCTTAAACTCATGTTGGGTAAAACGGTATCAGCGATGAGCATACTCTCTGGCACGCTCAAAGGGAACCAGCGCATGAGCATCCAGGTAACGTTGAGTAACCCTCACCATAAGATTTTTGCGGAAGCCGAAGCGAATGGAAATGTCAGAGGATACTTGAACGATGAACTTTTGAGATCTTCTGATACAGAAGAAAAGTCGATGCAAGATTTGATTGGACCTTCTGGGATGATCCGTGTCATAAAGGGTTCTGAGATGAATCAATTCACCAGCATTACCGATATGCCAAATCAACATATCACGGATGATATCGCCAACTATTTTGTGCAGAGTGATCAGACGCCGACCTATCTTTATTCCGACATTCAGTTGGATAATGAAGCTTCCCTTCTTTCCAGTCATGCACTGTATGCACAACTTCTTCCCGGTGCACCACCACAATTGCTTTCAGAAGTGAAAATGATTGTAAAAGCCAATCCAGATATTTTCAGTAAACTAAACGCTGAAGAAGCGAGTGACAGCGAAGAAGCGTTAACCCAGTTGTTTGAGGATGCAAAAATTATCGGCCATAGCTCCAGTCAATTTTTCTGCGGATGCAGCAAAGAAATGTTTTATGGCATGCTTTATTCCTTGAGTGAAGAGGAGATCAAACGGAGCATTGAACGAAAGGAAGACATTGAAGCTTTTTGCCATATTTGCGGGAAAACCTATACGTTTGATCAAAAGGAGATGCAGCAACTCTTCTAACTTCGAATTTTTCGTTTTTAGTTGGTGAATAGAAATGTTGTTAAATGGAGGCTAAGCGAATGAAGGGACATTGGAAAGTCGGAGAAGTTGCAGAATTGGCGGGTTTAACCATTCGAACTTTACGCTATTACGATCAAATCTGTTTATTTTCACCTTCTCAGTATACGGAGTCAGGGCATCGGCTTTACACGAAAGCAGATTTGGAACGTCTTCAGCCAATTTTGTCCTTAAAGCAGATGGGAATGTCATTAGAAGAAATACAACTTCTGTTGTCTAATCCAGAGGAACAAACCGTTGCGGAGATTTTGCAAACCCAAATTTCTCGAGTCAAAAAAGAGATAGAGGTTCAGCAAAAACTAGTAGCCGAGTTGGAAAATGCGTTATCCGCTGCACACAGCAATCGGACCCTCTCGATTTCAGAACTTACTAAATTAATGGAGGCGCTGAAAATGAATAAGGAAAAATACTTTTCGAAGCAGCAATTGGATACCATGGAAAGCCGATATGAAAATGCCGACAAACAACTTTTAAAGCAGGCAGAGCAAGAATTTAACGGTCTTATCAAGGAAATTCGTTTGGAAAAAGAAAAGGGCGCTTCTCCTTCCGATAAAAAAGTCCAAGATTTAGCGAAAAAATGGAATGACATCGTGAATGCCTTTTCCGAAGACGATAGGACTTTCCGCAAGCAAGCCGAACATTTCCACGCCGAAAACCCAGGGAACGAACTGCAATATGAAATAGATGGCGAGCTATACCAATTCATCAATAAAGCATTGAATCCTAAGTAATGTTAGAGAAAAAAGGAAGAGGAAAAGCTGGTTATAAAGCTTCTCCTCTTCCTTTTTTTTGTTGGTTTTTAGAGAACTGCTGATAATCTCGTGATATGTAAACTACTCTTTATAGGTCGCCTTATCCTTAGATTACAAACTCAAAACTGAAATAGGTCTCAAATACAGATGTGGTATAAATTATTAATCTATTAGTATCTTGTGGAAGCGTTCTTTGACTTGTGGCCAATCCTCTTTTGTCACACTGTACATGACGGTATGTCGAATTGTTCCTTCTTTGCGAATCATGTGGTTCCTTAAAATCCCTTCTTTAATGGCTCCTATTCTTTCAATGGCGCGTTGTGAACGGATGTTTTCATGACCTGTCTTGATTTGAACGCGATTCAATCCCAGTTCTTCAAAACAATACGTCAACAGTAAAAACTTGCAATTGGTGTTGATGTTCGTTCGCCAACTTTTGGGATTTAGCCAAGTTGAACCAATCTCTAATCTTTTGTGTGGCATGGAAATGTCGAGAAA
Source organism: Exiguobacterium sp. s181 (assembly GCF_018617125.1). Classification (GTDB taxonomy): domain Bacteria; phylum Bacillota; class Bacilli; order Exiguobacteriales; family Exiguobacteriaceae; genus Exiguobacterium; species Exiguobacterium profundum. The sequence goes on along the minus strand of NZ_JACSJM010000004.1, from coordinate 92,121 downwards.
ACAGGTGGCCCCAATGATCTTCTTTGTCTCGATATCTACAATCACAAAAGCAAACTCTGTTCCAGCTGCTCTCTTTTTTTGAGCGTCTTGTACATATTGTTCAACGTTCCTTTTGTCCGTCAAATCCACCGACATATGTTCCCAAATTTCATGGTTATTCGCTGCCTCCCATATTCCTTCTATATGACTGATTTCCATCGGCACTAGCTTGACAACTTCATTCTCTAAGGTTTTCATTTCCCTCACTCCTTTCTATCATTACACTTCATTTCTGGTATGCTTAACATAACCAATTCGGAGTAAAATTTACATACCAAGGAGTGTTTGGAGTGGAACTGCAAGTAACGTTTCCATCGGGAACCACAAAATATATGGCCATTTATGAACACATCAAACAGCTCATTCTACAACAACAGTTAAAAGCGCATTCAAGAATGCCCTCTAAACGCGAATTAGCCAATCAATTGAATGTCAGTGTATTTACCGTACAGGAAGCATATGCCCAATTACTGAGTGAAGGTTACCTGTATTCAACAGAGAGACAAGGTTATTTTATAGGGGAGATTGAAGTCCCCTTCCAAGAAAAAGCTGCCCTTCAAAAAGAAGAATTACTGCCAACGATAAAAGAAGAGTCCTTAAATTTTAGAAACGGACAAGTTGATCCAACAGAATTTCCATACAAAATTTGGAACCGCCTGTATCAAAATTTTCTGGCTCCTGCCCATATTGCGAATGGTGCTTGGCAAGGGGAACCGGAATTACGGAACGAAATTGCAAACTATTTGCGCCGATCCCGAGGATTGCATTGCCATGCAAAACAAATTTATGTTTTCAGTGGTACTCAACAACAATTAAGTTGTCTGTGTCAATTCCTCATTCCTTCTAAAGTAGGAATCGAGGAACCTGGCTTTATTCGGGCAAATGCGGTTTTTCACCAATTAAACATACCTGTTTTACCGCTAAGGTTGGATTCTGAAGGCTGTACCGTACCGAAACAGCCAGTGACACTTCTTTATACAACTCCAGCTCACCAATATCCACTTGGCACCATAATGTCGATCAACAGGCGCCTTGAGTTGTTGACATGGGCAAAAGCATCTTCCAGTTACATCGTGGAAGATGATTATGATTCGGAATTCCGTTACCGAGGAGCCTCCATTCCAACGTTGGCTCATTTAGACTCTTTAAATCAAGTTATTTATTTTGGTACGTTCTCAAAAACCTTACTGCCTTCTATTCGAATCAGTTATCTTGTCCTCCCCTTATCTTTAGTGAAAGAATATGAAGCATTCAATGCACTGCAGAAATCCACTGTTTCCAAAATCGATCAGTTAGTTGTTGCAGAATTCATTAAGACAGGTAGATATGAGAAGCACATCGCCAAAATGCGAACCCTTTACCGCTTAAAGAGAAAGTGCTTGATTGAAGCGATAGATGAATTTTTAGGAGAAGATTTTTCTGTTAGAGGAGATGAGGCTGGATTGCATATCATTGTCCAATTACCTGCCTTCTTAACGGAACGAGAAGCAATTGCGAGGGCGCATTCGCTTGGCATTGCAGTTGATGCCGTATCCCATATGTATCAAGAAACCAAATCCACCGACCGAGTGATCATCGGATACGGGGCTTTGAGTGTTGGAGAAATTCGGAAGGGCATTCAATCGCTTGCATCGGTCTGGAAAAGTCCCTAAGTTAAAGTCTTAAGAATAGGTTTCATATCTATCAAGCGTTCGTAAATGTGTCAAATCATTTTACGAACGTTCGTCACCTAACACACACTTTTAAGTGCAAGATGACGGTTAAAATCATCGCAAAATAACAGTAGAAGTAACACGTTGTTTCTTCTGGAAGGAACGGTATAATTAAACATGTATTTTGGAAAAAGAAGGGGAATTTAGATGAATCATTCAAACTTGGTACATAAACGAGAAAATTTATACTTCTCATTATTAGTCGCAGCAAGCGTACTCGTCTTGATTTTAGGAATCGTACTGACGATTGCATCGTTCGGTCTTTTCTTGTGGATCATCGGGACGATCGTAGCACTCTCAATGTTTACGCACTGGATTCAGATCGGGTATATTCGGACGAACGGTGTCAAGGTGACGCCTCGTCAGTTCACAGAGCTTCATGAGCTGGTTCAACGCGTCGGGGCTGAGATGGGGATTCGGTTGTTGCCAGATGTGTATATTTTACAGGCCGGTGGTGTGTTAAATGCTTTCGCCACGCGATTCTTCCAAAAGAATATGGTCATCTTATATTCTGATGTCGTGGAATTGACACGTACTGGACAGACGAAAGAAGTCGAGTTTGTCATCGCACATGAATTGGCACATATTCGTCGGAACCACGTTCAAAAACAATGGGTTGTCTTACTTGGTAGCATCATTCCGTTTTTAGGATCAGCTTATTCGCGTGCATGTGAGTATACGTGTGACCGGATGGCAGCGCATTATCTTCAAGATTTTGGAGCGGCGAAACAAGCGTTGACCGTACTTGCGATCGGGGGACCGCTCGCGAAAGAAGTGAATGAGTTTGACTATCTGTATGAAGCGAGCCGGGAGAACGGATTCATCGCGAAATATAGTGAACTGTTGTCGACGCATCCGACGTTACCAAAACGCATCGCGGCGATTGCGACACATGCGGGCGAAGAAAACGTACCGGTCTTTAAAACAGCGGGATATGTGAAAGCCTCTATCATTTCGATGATTCTATTGACTGTCATCGGAAACGGAGCCATCATCGCCTTACTCGTCATGAACGATGATTTATCTGATTTTGTCGCATCGGCCATGAGCGAGGATTTCGAAGAGGATTGGGAAATGGAATTAGGAGAACCGATTCAAGAATTGACGTTCATGAATGCGAGTTATGAAGAAATTGAAGCGGAACTGGCAAACGTGACGGATGTGAACATTCAAGACGATTATGGGGAAACACCGCTCCATAACTTGTTCTATAATGATGACGTCGATCCTGAGACGGTCCGTCTCTTACTTGATCACGGTGCAGACGTGACCATTGAGAACGAAGAAGGTATGACACCGATTGATGTGGCGCGAGAAATGGGACACGGTCCACAACTCATTGATTTAATGGAATCGTATTAATCGTCGCGTAATCCTTGTTTCGAAAGAAACGAGGATTCTTTTTTAGGATTCTTGCAAACGTTTGCATAGTGCGTGATATACTCATGAGGTAGGGGGGATAGCGGTGAATAGCATTCGGACAAAGTTAACGGGAATGATTGCATTAACCATCATCGTGCCAGTCATTATCGCGACAATCATTTCATTTTGGTATGTGGAGGATCGAGAACGTGAACGCGGTCTAGAAATGACGGAATGGTCGCTTGAACGGGGGACGCGTCAGATGGAACGCTATATCTCTGACTTGAGTCGCTTGCCGACGAGCCTATACGCGGATCGTGACGTATTGGACATATTGGAATACGGACCGGGACTATCGTTAAGAGAAACGGAGATTGAAGTGCGACGAGCGCTCCTCGCGATGTATTTGTCCCGGGAAGACGTGGCGCAAATTCAGCTGTTGATGCTTGAAGACATGGATTCGTTCGCAGCGTATAAAATGAAAGTATCACCGCGTTCCAAAAAAGAACCGAGCGCTGTCCAACGACAGTTGTTGAATAATCCGAAAAGTCGTGTCCTGCTTGAAGCATCACATCCGCTCATTCCGTATCATGATTTCGGACCAATCATGACACAAGAAGATGTCGTCACCCTCCATTTCAGACTCGATAAAATTGAAACGGACGAACCGCTCGCGATTCTGTCTCTCGATATCCCGGAAGATCTGTTCATCGGACAGTTGGCTTCTCTTCAAAATAGTCCGGAGGAAAGTCTATGGTTCGTTGGTGAGGACAATCGTGTGTTCGCCCATCTTGGAAATGGCGAGATTCCTTCTTCGTTTCAACCGAGGTCGCTCTCGACCGATGGAAAACATCATCAAATCACGAAAACGTTTGAGTTCGACCATCAGCAGTTCTATGTCGGGAAGTCGATTCCAGATCAGCTCTTGACGGAGCCGGCTTCACGAACATCGTTCATTATTTTGTTAGTCGGAATCATCTCCCTCATTCTGGCGTTGATCGGTGCCACGTACGCCTCGATGAAACTGACGACTCCAATCAAGACGTTGACCTCGAACATTTGGCGAATTGAGCAAGGCGATATGACGGTCTCGTTCGATTCCCTCGGAAATGATGAGTTCGGCGTACTCGGGAGACAGTTCAAGCGGATGATTGAGCGAATCGATGATTTGATTCAACGGGAGTATAAGCTTGCCTTAGAGAACCGAACAAATGAACTACGTGCCTTACAGGCGCAAACCAATCCGCATTTCTTATTCAATGCGCTACAGTCGATCGGTACACTCGCTTTAAAGGGAGATGGCAAAACCGTCTATCGATTGATCACACAACTCTCTTCGATGATGCGATATACGATGCATCCTGAAGAGTCGATGGTCACGCTAAAGAGAGAAATCGAGCATTTGAACTCATATATTCGCCTACAAGACGTACGTTTTCCAAATCAGTTTCAAGTGAACGTTTCAATCCCTCAGGACCTCCATGAACTGATTGTTCCTAAGATGATTTTACAGCCGCTCGCAGAGAACTTTTTCAAACATGGGTTCGAACGAGACGGCTCGGCGTTGGCGAATCGATTTGACGTGATGATTTGGATGGAAGGGGCGACACTCGTGATTCGCTGTGAGAACAGTGGACGTTCCTTGACGACGGAAGAGTGGGAACGGGTCATGTCACGGATTGAACAAGGGGACTCGACATTTTATGACACAGAGGGCACAGGATTACGAAACATTCGTGATCGACTCATGTTAAACTATAATCGGGAGGCAGAATTTATGTTGGCTACACCTGAAACAGGCGGTTTTCGAATCATGATGCGTTTCCCGGCAACGGATGAAGGTGTGGCATCATGACGAAAGTGTTGATTGTAGATGATGAATCTCCAGTAAGGGAAGCGGTAAAATTACTCGGCGAATGGGAGCGGTTCGGTGTGAAGGCCGTACTCGAGGCGAAGAACGGGCTTGAGGCAAAGGCGCTCATCGAGCAGGAACGACCGGCTTTAATTCTATCGGATATTCAAATGCCACATTGTGATGGAATCGAGCTGATGGAGTGGGTACACGACCACGCTTCATTCTCTAAGCTCGTTGTGTTGACAGGTTACGATGAGTATTCGTACATGCGTCGGGCCATCCAATACGGAAGCTTTGATTATCTTTTGAAACCGATTGACCCCGATATATTAAACGATACGTTGTCACGCGCGTTAGCGGACGTGGTGAAGGAGTCGAGTGAAGATCCGATTGCCCAAATCGGGACGTATATTGAACAACACTTTGCGGAAGAACTGAGTTTGCAAGGAATGAGTGAACGGTTTTACTTAAGTCGGGAGTATATCTCACGACGATTTAAACAACAATATGGCGTGAATCTATCTGAGTACGTGTTGACGATTCGGATGAACGAAGCAAAGCGCCTGTTAGGAACGAGTAGACAGCGTATCTATGAAGTCGCCCAAGCAGTCGGCTTTTCGGACGACAAATATTTCCGAAAGGTCTTTAAAAAACAAGTCGGTGTTACTCCGAACGAATTTCGGGAACAAGTTCAACGACAAGCTTAAAGGAGGAATTCAAACATGAGTGTACACATTGGAGCTCAAGAAGGACAAATTGCAGAAACGGTATTACTTCCAGGGGATCCGCTTCGCGCCAAGTATATCGCGGAAACGTTTTTAGAAGACGTCGAATTATATAACGAAGTTCGTGGCATGTACGGCTTCACGGGAACATACAAAGGCAAACGGATCTCGGTTCAAGGTACGGGGATGGGTGTCCCATCGATGTCGATTTACGTGAACGAACTCATCATGTCGTACGGTGCTAAAAACTTGATTCGTGTCGGAACAGCGGGCGGAATTCAAGAAGATGTTAAAGTGCGTGACGTTGTCATCGCGATGAGCGCATCAAGTGAAATGGGACAAAACCGTGTCCGTTTCAACGGCATGGACTATGCGCCGACAGCGACGTTCGACCTCCTACATCGTGCGTATATGAACGCAGAGAAGGCGGGTATCCCGGTCAAAGTCGGACAAATCTTCACGGCTGACCAATTCTATCAAGATGATTTCCATCACTTCAAGAAATGGGCGGACTTCGGTTGCCTCGCAATCGAGATGGAAGCAGCAGGTCTTTACACGCTTGCAGCGAAACATAAAGTGAACGCGTTGACGATCCTCACGATCTCTGACCACTTGTTGACGGGTGAAGAGACGACTTCAGAAGAGCGTCAGTCGACATTTGATGAAATGATTCGTGTCGCTCTCGACACAGCCGTCGAAGTAACAAACTAAGCGATTTTCCCTATAGCCTTTGGCTGTAGGGATTTTTTGTGTCTAAACCTATTCATCCCTATGAAACGGGTGGAGCACCAGCTAGACTAAGAATAAGATCACGGGAAAGAGGAATTGTCCGATGAAAACTCCATCACGTTTTATATTATATGCAATCGTATTCTTTGCCTTTTTTGATTTATTCGCCCAACTTCCGATCATGAGCACATTTGCGGTATCCGTTGGGGCATCCTCGTTTATCGCTGGCTTTTCCATTGCAATCTATTCGTTGACGAACACGTTTGGAAATATGTTATCTGGTATATGGACTGACAGAAATGGTCCATATCGGGTTTTGGTTCTCGGCTTGTTTCTGACGAGCTTCAGTTTATTGGCTTATCAGTTCGTCGACTCAGCATCCATGTTGCTGTTTGTACGGTGTATTCATGGCTTTATGGCCGGACTCATCGTCCCAGCTGCATTTACGCTGTCGGCGAACGTCACCGCGATGAACCGTCAAGGTAAGAAAGTCGCCATTACCGGTAGTTTCGTCGGGTTAGCTGCCATTATCGGTCCAGCATTCAGCGGTATCGTCGCAAGCATCACATCGCCACCGACTGTCTTTTTATTCGTCTCTTTATTCGGTTGGGTGATTCTCATCGTGACGATTGTGACAATGCGAGGAAGTCAAACGGTCGAGACAATAATAGAAAAAGAGAGGACACGGGAAAAACCGGATCCGAAAGTGCTTCGTGCCTATTGGGGCGCTTTTTTCCTCATGTTTTCTCAAGGGGCGCTCGCCTTTTTACTGCCGCTCCATGTGCAGGAACTTGGATATGATTCACGATTGAGCGGGACATTGCTCAGTATGTTCGGCGTGGTAGCCGTCCTGTTCTTTTTATTGCCGACGAACCGATTGTTTGATCGATTCTCTCCGACAAAGTTGACCGCACTTGGGGTGGCTATCATCGGGATAAGCCAGGTGTTAATTGGACAATCGGGTGTACAAACTAGCCTGTATGGGGTACTTGCCTTATATGGTGTCGGGTTTGCCATTTTATTCCCGGCCATTAATACGTTGTTGATCCAATCGACCTCTCCACAAAATCGAGGGAAAGCATACGGGGCGTTCTATGCCTTTTTCTCTCTCGGAACGGTAGCGGGGTCATCATTCTTAAGTGTTCTTCCACTCTCGATCGTCCAGCAGTTCACACTGACCGGCTTGATTTTAGGGAGCGCAAGCCTGCTCTTTCTAATCAGCGCGCGAAAAAGAGTACGGATGTTTTGACACGAGGGAAGCAATCACTTACTCTACGATTAAGCGTTTAAACATTTAAACGCTTTGTATTATAGTAGGTTGATGAAAGCGTTTTTTTAGATTCACGTTTCACACGATGATAAAATGAGATAAATGTGATGAATCATAAGGAGGAAAGTTCATGCTGGCACCGATTGAACAGTTGACGATTGACGAGCTAGTCCAAAAACAGCGCCGTTTCTTTAAAACACAGGCGACAAAATCGATGGCATTTCGTTTGAGCATGCTGACGTTTTTAAAGGAGTCCATTAAGCATTATGAAGCGGATTTGCTTGAGGCACTTCGCGAAGATTTGAACAAATCCGAATTGGATGCGTATACGACAGAAATCGGATTTATTTACGATGAGATTTCACGAACGATGCGTGAATTGAAGCGGTGGATGCGTCCGAAGCGTGTCCGTGGGACGGCGATTCATCTTGGGATGAAGAGTGAGATTCAGTATGAGCCGTACGGTACGGTGTTGATCATCGCTCCATGGAATTATCCATTCCAATTGGCTGTTGCTCCGCTCATTGGTGCGATTGCCGCAGGGAATACAGCTGTTGTCAAACCTTCAGAATTGACGCCGAATGTTGCGCGTGTCCTGACGCAGGTGCTCGAGCGTGCCTTCACCAATCGATATGTGGCAAGTGTCGAAGGGGATAAAGACACAGCGCAAGAGCTGTTGGCACAAAAATGGGATTACATCTTCTTCACGGGATCGACGCAAGTCGGGCGAATCGTCAATCAGGCGGCAGCGAAGCATCTGACACCAGTCACGCTCGAACTAGGTGGGAAATCACCAGTCATCGTTCACGGAGATGCGAACGTCTCCATTGCGGCAAAACGTGTCGCCTGGGGGAAATGGATGAACGCCGGTCAAACATGTGTCGCACCAGACTATGTGCTCGTCCACGAATCGCAACAAGACGCATTTTTAGAAGCGATTAAACAAGAGGCGTTTGCGATGTTCGGGAATGGTGTCGGCACGAAACGATACACGCGTATCGTCAATGAATCGCACTTCGACCGTTTGTCTCACTATTTGACAGAAGGGGACCTTGTGTTCGGTGGAGAGACGAACCGAGATGAGCTTAAAATTGCGCCGACCGTCATGACAAATCTTCATGAAGATGCTGATGTGATGAAAGATGAGATTTTCGGTCCGATTTTACCAGTCATTCCATATCGTCAATTGGACGAAGTAATCGAGTTCATCTCAGACCGACCACACCCATTGGCTCTCTATCTCTTTACCGAGTCGAAGGAAGTGGAGAGAACCGTCATGAAGCACCTTTCCTTTGGAGGCGGGTGCGTGAATGATGTCATCATGCATTTGACGAATCCGAATCTACCGTTCGGTGGAGTGGGCGAGAGCGGAATGGGGGCTTATCATGGTCGAACGAGTTTTGAGACGTTCAGTCATGCGAAGTCTATTTTAAAGAATACGACGAAATTTGATTTACCGGTCCGGTATCCGAACTTCAAACCGGCTGAACAATTGATTCGACTGATTCAACGATGAATCGATCAAGAGATTCGGGGTCGCACTCGAATCTTTTTATTTTCAAAAGGTTGTTTGAAATGTCACATACTTTTATGATACTCCCTGTCACACTCCTGTATAATAAAGTCATAAATGGAACGGACGAATGAAACGTGGAGGGAGCACCGACCTATGTCAATGCAATGTGGAACGACCCAACCGAACAGTTTTGTATTCTCAGATGAAACGAAACAGCTGTTACTCGAAATGATGACGCTTCAACATCACCCAAAAGCGAGTATCGTGTGTTGGGAAGGTGAAAAGTGTGATAAGTTCTTTTACTTGAAGAGTGGATCTGTCAAATTCACGAAAATTACGAAAAAGGGAAATCCACTCGTCATGTTCATGTATGGATCGGATGATTTCTTTGGTGAGTTTGACATCGCGGAGACATTCCCTAGTTCGTATAGCATCGAAACGACCGAAGAGAGTACAATCGGGACGATTTCAAAACGAGAATTAGAGTCGCTCATGCAGCGCGATATCCGTTTTGCCGGAGAAATCTTGCGCTGGACGTCGATGATGCGTAAGCACTCCGAGATGAAAGTGCGTGACTTATTGTTGTACGGAAAACCAGGGGCATTGGCTTCGACGTTACTTCGAATGGCCGCGATGCATGGAGTGGAGGAAGAAGATGCAATCGTGATTCCTCGTCATCCGTCTGACGGAGAACTCGGACAACTGATTGGAGCACCGCGTGAGACGGTGAACCGATTGATCAGTCAGTGGAGAAAAGAAGGAGTCATCAGCACAACAACGAAATCAATCATCATTCGCGATGTCGACTTTTTAAAAGAGTTATGCCATTGCGAAGGTTGCCCGGCAGGAATATGTCGTTTGTAAACCGCCCCATGTGGAGGCGGTTTTTTTGTGGATTGGTTTTGTACAAATGTGAACTTTATGTGTTGAAACTACGCAAAATTGATGTGATTGTCACTTTTGGAGTGATAAATATCACATATTATCACCAGAGCGATTGCATACAATAAAGGTGGAAAAACAAGCGAAAGGGGTCTTACACGTGGAACATAAAGATGGACAAGAACCGAATTTAAAAGGAACGTTCACATCGGTCATGATCGTGGCGGGTGTCATCATCGCCATGTGGTCATCAGTCTTTTACTTATTCGTCACTCGATAAGAATTCAGGGAGGAGGGTCTCATTATGCATATTCATAAACTAGAAAAATATTGGCTTACATTCGGCATCATTCTACTCGCAGTCTTCCTGACTGTTCTCGGGGTATCCGCATTCGCGGCAGGTAATCAACCCGCATCGGATGCAGACTTGATTGACCCGGCAAAAGTAAATCAGACGGCTCCGTTCGACAAACCAGGACTTCATCAAATTGGTGAAAATGAATACGAGCTCGTCATGATCGCACAAGCGTTTACGTTCACACCAGGGAATGTTGAAATCCCAAAAGGGGCAAAAGTGACGTTCCTCGTGACATCACCTGACGTCGTCCACGGATTTCAGTTGACGGGTACACCGGTCAACATGATGATCATTCCGGGACATATCAACTCGTTGACATACACATTCGAAGAAGCTGGCGAATTTTTAATCTTGTGTAACGAATATTGTGGTACAGGGCATCATATGATGTCGACTAAAATCAAGGTGGTGGAATAAATGAATGACGTATCATCTAAACTGAAGCAATGGGAGATGGAACGCGGCGTACCAGTTCCGAGTATCGGAGCCAAAGAGTCACGTCTTGCCTACGGACACGTTCTCGTATCCGTTCTCGCCATCTTGATTGGAGCGCTAGCTGGATTGACTCAGACATTGATTCGGACGGGTGTCATTCCTGAAATCTTTGGATACTATCAACTTCTGACTGCACACGGAATCATGCTTGGACTCGTCTTTACGACGATGTTCATTATCGGTCTTTTATATGCGTTACTCGCGAAATCGTTCGGTCGCTTTGAATCATTCCCGACGCGTGTCGCGTGGCTCGGTTTTTGGACGATCATCATCGGTGCTGTCATGGTAACCGTCATGATTTTGGCCAATAAAGGGACGGTCTTATATACGTTTTATGCGCCACTCATGGCAGATCCGCTCTTCTATGTCGGACTCGTGTTATTCGTAGTCGGGACATGGTTGTCGTCTTTCGCGATGTTCCGTATGTATGCGGATTACAAGCGTGACAACCCTGGTGTTCATCCACCACTTCCGGCTTATATGAGTATCATGACGATGCTTCTTTGGGACATTGCGACACTTGGTGTCGCAGCCACGATTTTATTCCAGCTCCTTCCGCTCTCGTTAGGATGGACGGATACAGTCGGAATCGAGTTATCTCGTACATTGTTCTGGTACTTCGGTCACCCGCTCGTTTATTTCTGGCTCATGCCGGCATACATCGTGTGGTATACGGTCGTACCGAAAGTGATCGGTGGGAAGATCTTCTCGGATGCGTTGGCGCGGATGGCGTTCTTGCTGTTCTTACTCTTCTCATTCCCGGTCGGTTTCCACCATCAGTTGACAGAGCCAGGGATTGAACCGTTCTGGAAGTTCGTTCAAGTCATCTTGACGTTCTTAGTCGTCATCCCATCATTCATGACTGCATTCTCGCTCTTTGCGACGTTCGAACTTCGTGGACGTGCGCTCGGCGCGAAAGGGCTGTTCGGATGGGTGAAGAAAATGCCATATGGCGATGTTCGCTTCCTTGCTCCTTTCGTTGGGATGTTGTTCTTCATCCCGGCCGGTGCAGGTGGAATCATCAACGCGTCTCACCAATTGAACGCGATGGTCCATAATACGCTTTGGGTCACAGGACACTTCCACATCACAGTCGGAACTGCCGTCGCCTTGACGTTCTTTGGAACAGCGTACTGGCTCGTCCCAGTCCTTCGTGGTCGCACGTTGACGAAGGCGATGAACAAGCTTGGATTGATTCAAGCAGGAACATGGGCGTTCGGTATGGCGATCATGTCCTATGCGATGCATATCTCAGGATTGAACGGGAACCCACGTCGAACGGGTCCGGCAACTTATTTCTCGGATGCGTTGACGCGTGAGTGGATCCCATATCATGTCATGATGGCAATCGGGGGAACGATTTTGTTCATCTCTGTTCTCATCTTCGTCTACTCGATGTTCAACTTGTCATTCCTCGCTCCAAAAGGCGAAGAAGAATTCCCGCTCGCCGAGACAGAAGAGGCGGCGATGGATACACCGCGTTACTTCGAGAATTGGAAGCTATGGATTACCGTGACGTTCGTCTTGATCGCATTTGCATACACCGTTCCAATCTGGCACTTGATTGAGAGTGCGCCTCCAGGAGCGCGTGGTTGGGTACTCTGGTAAACTGAAGTCAGCTCATTCGTGAGCTGACTTCTTTTGTGTGAGGAGGAACGATATGAACATAGTAGACGTCATCCGTGCGGCGCGTTCGATGCACTCAGAGAATCGCCCGTTTGTCGTGGCGATTGATGGACTGAGCGGAGCGGGCAAGACAACGCTCGTCTCACATTTAAGCAATGAGCCGAGTGTTTACGTTCTTCACATCGATGACTATATCGTTGAACGGGACAGACGCTATCAGACCGGAAAGCCTGAACCGGTGGAGTATTACGCACTTCAATGGGACGTCTCGCGCTTAGAACGTGAACTGTTTCGTCCATTGAGGAATGGGATGACGGAATTGACGTTACCTCGTTACGTGTATGAGCGAGATGTCATCGCAGAAGAGATCGTGGACGTATCGTTCGCGCATACGGTTGTCGTAGAAGGGATTTTTCTACAACGTCCTGAATGGCGTTCTTATTTCGACTATGTGATTTATCTCGACTGTCCCCGAAAAGTTCGGTACGAGCGAGTTTTGAACCGGGATACATACCTCGGTGATCCGACAACACGGCTTGAGAAATACAAGCGCCGGTACTGGCCAGGAGAAAATTTGTATCTTCGGGACGTCGACCCGAAAAGAGGGGCAGATAGCGTGCTCTGACTGAACGTTTTAACATCTGACGCACGTGTCAGATGTTTTTTGTTTGGAGAAAATTTGAAAAAATGATTGACGTCTTAGTGTATTACGCTAATAATACAGTTAGAAAGTGTATTAACCATGTCATACACTTAGAAAGGTGATGAACATGCAATTCAATACGAGGACACCAGTTTACCTACAAGTCGTCGACTACTTCAAGAAGAAGATGGCACTCGGTAAACTGAAAGCCGGGGATGAAATGCCATCCCGGCGAGAACTAGCGAACGATTTAAAAATTAATCCGAACACCGTTCAAAAAGCGTTCAAAGAAATGGAGGACCAACAATTGATTACGACCGAACGAAATCGACCGAGTCGTGTAACGACAGATGGTACGGTATTGGCAAAAATCCGCTCTGAGATTGTAGATGACGCGGTCGCGGTATTTGTGGAAGCGATTCAAGAACTCGACGTCTCGGTAGACGAGCTGGTCGATAAGATTAAACGTCAGTACAAGGAGGGGACGTACGATGATCGAAGTGTTGGGAGTTAAAAAGCGCTATCGCCGGAAACAAGTTATTGAAGACGTTTCGTTCACAGCGAAAAAAGGGGAAATCACGTGCCTGATCGGGCTGAACGGGACGGGGAAATCAACGTTATTGAAGGGCATCATGGGATTGACACCTTTTGATAAAGGTTCGGTATTGATTGATGGAAAACCGATCGATTTGAATCGTGTCGCCTTTGTCGCCGACCATGCGATGTTCCCGATTCATTTCACGATTGAACAATGTGAGGCGTTTATGAAAGATTTTTATCCGATATTTGATTCGGCATTATTTGCTCGTCTCGTCGAAGATTTTAAATTGTTCCCGGAAGACAAGTTGAGCGAGTTATCGAAAGGAACGCTCGCCAAAGCGAACCTTGCGCTCGGCATTGCCCAAGACCCTGATTATCTATTGCTCGATGAGCCGTTCTCAGGAATCGATGTCTTTTCGAAAGAACAGATTGTTGAACTGTTCTCAAGTGAAATCATGGAGAGCCGGGGCGTCCTCATTACGACACATGAAATAGAGGATATCGAGTACTTGATCGACAAGGCAGTCATGTTGAATAACGGACGCATCGTTCGTGAGTTTGACGTCGAGGATGTCCGTTTCATTCACGGGAAGTCGATCGTCGATGTGATGAGAGAGGAGTACGGGGCATGAATCTATTGAAACTATTGAGTTGGGAAGTTGAACGTGTCACGAAACCGTTCTTGACATTAGTCGCAGGTCTTATCGTTCTACAGTTTGGATATCTCGGTTACTTTTTATGGGACGAAACAAACTTTTATGAACAGTTGCGACGTGAAGGAAATGCGGACTATCAACTATCATTTTTAAATTACTTAAATGGCACTCCGTATCTTTTATCACTCGGAATTGCCGTTGCAGCGATGTTGCTGTACAGCGTATGGATCTGGTATCGCGATTTTCAAGGACGAGGGACGTTCATGATGCGACTGCTCACGATGCCACAAAAGCGGATGACCTTGTTCTTCGCTAAACTCGCTACCATTTTAATGATGACGTTAGGGTTATTTGCCATCGAATGGATTGCCCTCAAATTACAGTACATAGCGTTCACGAGTTGGTTTGATGGAAAGATGATACCGATGGGAGGCTCATTCGAGCAAGCTATTTCCTACCATGGGATGTTAATGGTTATGTATCCTTCTTCGCTCATCAACTTTGTCATTCATCAATTGATAATCACGATTGCTGTGCTCTTCATCTTCATATTCGTGTTGATTGAACGAAGTTTCTGGCAACGGACGATGTGGTCACCGGTACTTAGCTTGTCAATTCTAGTTGTCATCTTTACTATTCCAGTTTTAGGTTACGCGTTCCTGTCGAATCGACTAATTTATGATGAGACGATCGTGTACGTTGGTGTGGTATTGATGGTATGGACGAGTGTGACGATGTGGCTCGGCAGACGCTTTTTACAGACGAAACTGAATGTGTGAGGTGAGAAGATGAAACGAATGTGGAATATGACCGCGCTCGGTGCGGTCATCGTGATTGGGCTTGGGACGTTTGCCGTTGATGCGACGGAACCGAAAGCAGAATGGGCGCTAGACGTCAGTTCGAATCCATCAGTGTGGGAAGACGCAGTGGTAGAGATTGGTTATAGCAGAGAGGATGATGTTGAACAGTGGTTTGAAGTGACCGCTAATGAAAGTCGCATCACGTCAAACTTGAACTATATAGCTGAGGGACTGCGATATCGGCAACGTTTGAATGGAGATGCGCGTTCCATCCATCGAATCATGAATGGATGGACGTATGCCCAATCGATTCGGACAGAAGACGGATATATCGGGGTCGGTCAGGATGGCATGAAAGAGCTCATCGTGTTTAAACAAGAAGATGGTGAAAAATTATCAACGTTTTCATTCGATGCCAGTGATTCAAAAATATACGACATCGTGAACGGGGTGTGGGCAGGCGCATTTCTGAATGATGGCCAGTTAAACTTAGTCTATCGAGATGGATATGACGGTGAAGAAAAAACAATGCTCGCTACGTTTAATGAAGCGATGAATGAGGTGACCGTCAAAGAATTGAGCATGGATAAAGGATTTATCACCCATGTCATCAATACGAATCGATTTTACGTTACTGATTTATTTTCACAGATGGCAGAAACACGATACATCCCTGTCGGTGTCAGCTCGTACGAAGTGATCCGAGAAGGGGAAGAGGAAATCAATGTTGAGGATCCGGATCCAGGACTCTTCGCTTACGATACAAAAACGGGTAAAGTTGTTCAACTGGCAGAAGGGCAAGGCTTTTGGGATTATACAGTGTCGGGCCACAACCTGTTCGCCTTAAATGAGGACGGCGAGGAACTTGTCATCGACTTGAACACCGGGAAACAAACGACCCGGGAAGTTCTTGATTCAGTGGATCACGCATTCTATGAAAATGGTCGCCTTTACCAAACGCGCCAAGCGAAAGACGGGGTCGTCATCGATGTATACGAGGATGGGAAACAAATCTCGAGTGCGGCGATCACGCCTGAAAACGAAGAAGCGCGTGACATGCTCAAACAGATTGACGTAGATGTCAGACAAAAATAAGCAAAGGGCCGCGGCCCTTTGCTTATTTTGATGGTTTCGGTATGATGACGCCTTCTTCTAAATCAAGCAACAAGTCAATCAGTTCCGCGCAGAACTCTGGGAACTGCTCCAAAAAGGCACCGGGACCGACTTCATCTGTAAAGTCGATATACAGATCGGCGACATTCCCAGACATCTTCGCAGGTAAGGCGAGAAACGCCGAACCGAAACGCCAACTGCCTCGGATATCGAGTAGCTTCCCGAGAATGAGGTCGCCGGTCTCACGTTCTTCTGGTAACTGAACAACGTATGTCTCTTTTGACTCCCAGTCTTTCAACTGACCGTCTTCTGTGACTTCAAAGATGCTACAACGCGGGACAGCTAGTCCACGGAGTGCGTGATAGAGGGCAGGGGACATGTCGCTCTTATGGTCGGCCAAGTAGCGACCATGGGGTGTCATCCCATCCTCATCTGTCTCAAAGAAGACGGCCCAATCGATGAAGAGGTCACGGAAGAGTTCGGCATCTTTTAAGTGCCATGTCCCTTCCGATGCAATCTCTTGAATATAGTTCGTCCACTGTGTGCTTCGCGCAAGAGCCGCTTGCTCATACAACTTTTTCAGTTCGGCAAGCAATTCGGACTCTTCGACGAGCAAAGGGAAGGGAATTACTTTCCGGTCTTTTTTCATCGGCGCGGTCCTCGCTTGTTCGCAGGACGTTTGACGACAGGAGGCTTCTCCTCAATCCGTTTCTCAATCACGTCACCGCGATAGATTTCGAGCTCTTTCAACTCGACACCGAGTTGACGCGCGAACGATTTCAAGTGCGGCAGGTCATCCGTCGTCACGAGTGAAAGGACAGTCCCTCCCGCGTTACCACGAGCGGTACGGCCAGAACGGTGGATGAAGTCATCAATGGACTCCGGTAAGTCGAAATGGACGACGTGTGTCACATCTTCAATATCGAGACCGCGTGCAGCAAGACCGGTCGTGATGAGGAGCGGGTATTCGCCTTTACGGAATTCGCGGAGCGTCTCGACGCGTTCGCGCTTCCCTTTTAAGCTGTCGAGCATCCGGTAGTTCACTTTCAACTTTTCAAGTTCTCCGCGAAGCGGTGGCAAGAACGAGCGGTTGTTGATGAAGGCGAGTGCCTTCACACCGTCGACGTGTGAAAGACGACGAAGAAGTTCCGGTTTATACCGGCGTGTCGTCAACAGATAGCCGTACGTCACTTGATCACTGACAGCACGTTCGATTTTGATATGTGCCGGCTCGTTCATGAATGGTGACGCCCACTCTTGGAGTGAATCGGTGAGTGTTGCCGAGACGAGTGCAAGTTGACGCTCATGCGCAGTATGCTTGATGATGCGCTCTGCCGCCTCTGTCAAACCGCTGTCGATGATTTGGTCGGCCTCATCTAAAATGACGGTATGTGTCTCGTGGAGCTTCAGTTTTTTCTTGTCGATCAACTCGACGAGACGACCTGGTGTCCCAACGATCAAATGTGGCTTCTTCTTGATTCGGTCGATTTGACGTTTCAATTCGACACCACCGATGAACGAACCGATGCGGACGTCGCCTTTTTCGGTGAAACGTTGTGCGACTTGTTGAATCTGCATGACAAGTTCACGGGTCGGGGCGACGACAACGACTTGGATGCGGTCATTCGATGGGTCGATCTTTTCAATGGCTGGAAGGAGGTAGGCGAGTGTCTTACCCGTTCCGGTTGGTGCCTCGATTGTCACGTCTTTTCCATCTAATAGTAGGGGAAACGCTTCTTTTTGGACCGGCATCGGCTCACTGAAGCCCATCCGATCCCACGTTTCGTTAATAAAAGGTTTTGTAAAATTCATATTCGGTCTCCTTATCTTTAGGCAAAAACAAAGGAAGCGACAGCGCTCCCTCGTCAAATATAGCGAACATGCTCCTGACCATCTTCCATGGAAGAACGTAACGTCTGTGTATACGTCTGACCGTCTTCGATGAGTTGGATGTGGGCGTCTGCACCTTCTGCTGTCAATTCAACTTTCTCAATCGTGAATCCTTGATAAACGCGATACTGTAACTCGGCCGTCATGTTCTCGAACGGTTTCAGTTCCGGATGTGTCGTAATGACATGGATTGGACGCGACAAAAGTGCGGCGAGTAGCTGGTCGCGATAATCGATAAAATCTTCGTTCTCGATGTCATCATCGAAGCGGATCCAAAACCCTCCGTCTTCAAATTCTGTGATAAATCCGTCACGCTTTTCGCCAGCCTCATCGACCTTTAATGAGATGCGATCGCCAACCTGAAAGGCATGATTTGCTGTTAATGGTTCATACGTCATGAGTAGAACCCCTTCCTCTTATACAATGTTCTGCCTTCATTGTGTCTGATACGACACAAAAATTCAAGTTCTAACCGAGTGATGTGAGATTAATCACCTTAAAAACTGTATAGTTCGTCACAGAACAATCAAATTAGTACAGATGATAGGTAAACGTTATCTAATTGGGAATCATCTGTTTCAAACTATATAAACTAGCGAATATAACAGTTTGTAAAACGCTTTCAAAAACGGCTATTTCATCACGTTCATAAGATTGTTACAAGTTTCACAATAATGTAAAACATATTGTTCACGTTTTCACGTACACTCACATTATAGATAACACGCAGTTACTTTCGAGAATGAGGAGTGAATCAACATGGCAACCGAAATCAAATCCGCATGGTCAGGTTTTATCCCTGGTCAGTGGACGAATGAAGTGAATGTCAGTGAATTTATCCGTTTGAACCGTCATGAGTACACAGGAGACGATACGTTTTTAGCAGGTCCGACTGAAGCGACAAACGTTCTTTGGAATCGTGTGATGGAACTAACAAAAGAAGAGCGTGAACGTGGAGGCGTCTGGGACGTCGATCAACACACACCATCGACAATTGTGTCGCATGGACCAGGTTACTTAAACAAAGAGTTAGAGAAAGTCGTTGGCGTTCAGACGGATGAGCCGTTCAAACGTTCGATTCACCCGAATGGCGGCATCCGTATGGTCGATGCGGCACTCGAATCATATGGTTTCGAGCCAGACGAAGAAATCACAAAAATTTACTCAGAGATTCGTAAAACACATAACCAAGGTGTCTTCGATGCCTATACACCAGAAATGCGGGCCGCTCGTAAATCAGGAATCATCACAGGGCTTCCCGATGCATACGGACGCGGACGCATCATCGGTGACTACCGTCGTGTCGCCCTTTATGGAATCGACTTCTTGATGGCAGAACGCAAAAAAGACTTGGCAAAACGTGGCGGTTTCTTATCTGAATCGGACATCCGTGACCGCGAAGAACTATCGGAACAACTTCGTGCCCTCCAAGAACTTAAACAACTCGGGGCCGCTTATGGATTTGACCTCGGTCGTCCTGCGGAAAATACGCAAGAAGCATATCAATGGGTATACTTGGCGTATCTTGCTGCCATCAAAGAACAAAACGGTGCCGCGATGTCACTCGGTCGCGTCTCGACCTTCCTTGACGTGTACGCTGAACGTGACCTTGAAATGGGTCGCTTAACAGAATCAGACGTCCAAGAAATCGTTGACCACTTCATCATGAAACTTCGAATCGTCAAATTCTTACGGACACCGGACTACAATGAATTATTCTCAGGTGACCCGACTTGGGTGACAGAATCAATCGGTGGGATGAGTCAAGACGGTCGCTCGAACGTCACGAAGAGTTCATTCCGGTTCTTGCATTCACTCACGAACCTCGGACCAGCTCCAGAACCAAACTTGACGGTCCTTTGGTCGACGAAACTTCCAGAAGGATTCAAACAATACTGTGCGAAAATGTCGATTGAAACTTCGGCTATTCAATATGAGAACGATGACTTGATGATGCCACAATTCGGTGATGACTACGGCATCGCATGTTGTGTGTCACCGATGAAGATCGGGAAACAAATGCAGTTCTTCGGTGCGCGTGCCAACATGGCGAAGGCTCTCCTTTATAGCATGAACGGCGGTCGTGACGAGAAGAGCGGTGCTCAAATCGCTCCAGTTTGGGAAATGAACACAGAAGACGTGCTTACGTACGAAAAAGTATATGCCGACTTTGACCGGACGCTCGACTGGTTGGCAGAGCTATACGTGAATACGCTCAACGTCATTCACTTCATGCACGATAAATATGCGTATGAACGAATCGAAATGGCGCTTCACGATCCTGAAATCTTACGGACGATGGCTTGTGGGATCGCGGGTCTCTCGGTAACGGCGGATAGTCTTTCAGCAATCAAATACGCAAACGTCAAACCGATCCGTAATGAAGAAGGAATCATCGTCGACTTCGAAACAGAAGGGGACTTCCCGAAATTCGGAAACAATGATGACCGTGTCGATGCAATCGCCGTCGAACTCGTCGAATCATTCATGGAGAAAGTACGGAAACATAAAACATATCGTGACGCACTTCATACGCAATCGGTCCTCACGATCACATCGAACGTCGTCTACGGTAAGAAAACAGGAAATACGCCAGACGGTCGTCGTGCGGGTGAACCATTCGCTCCAGGTGCCAACCCAATGCATGGACGGGATACAAAAGGTGCGGCTGCATCGCTCTCATCTGTTGCGAAACTTCCATTTGAACACGCACAAGACGGAATCTCTTACACGTTCTCAATCGTACCGAAAGCACTCGGAAAAGAAGAAATCGCGCGCGAACTCAACTTGGCGGCGCTTCTCGATGGGTACATGAGCGGAGAGCACAAAGGACATCACTTGAACGTTAACGTCTTCAACCGCGAGACGCTTCTCGACGCAATGGAACATCCAGAAGAATATCCACAACTCACAATCCGCGTGTCAGGATATGCGGTCAACTTCATCAAGTTGACACGTGAGCAACAGATCGACGTCATCAACCGTACGTTCCACGGTTCGTTGTAAGTAAAGGCTTAGCGGCCTTCCACGGAGGGCCGCTCATTCGTTAGGAGGTCATTTCGATGACAATGGGATATGTACATTCGGTCGAATCATTCGGAACAGTTGACGGCCCAGGGATTCGCTTCATCGTCTTTTTACAAGGTTGTGCCTTGCGTTGTTTATACTGCCATAATGCGGACACGTGGGATTTCAAAAAGAATAACCACCGCTCGGCTGAAGACGTCATTCAAGAGGCGCTCAGTTACCGTCCGTTCATGGAAGCATCGAAAGGCGGCATCACCATTTCTGGTGGTGACCCACTCGCGCAACCTGAATTTTTAGAGGCGCTGCTGCGTGAAGCGAAAAAGCATGGGCTTCATACGACACTTGATACGTCCGGTGCGCTCCGACCTCCTAATTTGGATGCGATTTTAGATCACACCGACCTTGTCTTGCTCGATATCAAGCATATCGACGACGACATGTGTAAGAAGTTGACGGGACGTAGCAATGCCAACACGCTCGCGCTTGCCGAACACCTTTCCGAGCGCGGAACGAAAATGTGGATTCGCCACGTCCTTGTACCTGGATGGACGCTCGAAGAAGGTGCGCTTCGTCGCACCGCCGCGTTCATTCAAAAGCTAGACCATGTCGAGAAAGTCGAGATTTTGCCTTATCATGAGATGGGCGTCTACAAATGGGAGGCGCTCGGACTCGATTATCCGCTTAAAGGCACGAAGCCCCCGACATCCGAGGAAGTCGAATGGGCAGAAGGGATTTTGCAGGGAACCATATAAAAAAGCAAGCGCAGGCCGATGTGGTCTGCGCTTGTTTTATAAATCAGAAAATAAAGGTTTGGATGATTAAGAAAAGATTTAATGCGATGACGATTGTCGTAATTCCCCAACCGATCCATGTCGTCATCCGATGATTCACGAGTTCGCCCATCAAGGATTTGTTGCTCGTGAAGAGAAGCAGAGGAACGAGGGCGAATGCGATACCGAATGACAGGATGACTTGGCTCCACACGAGAGCATTCGTCAAGTTCACACCGGAAAGGATGAGTAAGAGTGGCGGAGCCATCGTAATCACACGACGTACATAAATCGGGATATGTTTTTGAATATAGCCTTGCATGACGACGTCTCCAGCCAAAGTCCCGACGGATGCGCTCGACAATCCGGCAACCATTAGTCCAATTCCAAACAGCATGGCGATCGGTGAACCTAAAAAGGAGTCAAATTGCTGGTGTGCAATCTCTAAGTCGCTCACGACGAATCCATTCTTATAGAAGACAGCGGCTGCGATTATTAGCATACTCGCATTGATTGCACCAGCGAGCACCATGGCAATCGTTACATCGATTCGTTCAAATTTCATGATACGTTTACGTGCGACGGCATCTTTACCCGTGATGCGTCGTTGTGTCAACGCAGAGTGTAAATAGATGGCATGAGGCATAACGGTAGCGCCTAATATTCCAGCAGCCAATAATATACTCTCCGTCCCATCGAACCGAGGGATGAGAAGACCGGATAAGAGTGGTTTTACTTCTGGTTGAGCACTGAACGTTTGAATGGCAAAAGCGAGCGCGACGACGAGTAGCATCCCCGTCACAATCGTTTCAAGTGGACGATATCCCCGACGTTGTACTTCCAAAATAGCAAAAGAACCGACGGCGGCCAGAAGTGCCGCTTGAATGAGTGTTACATCAAACACGAGATAAATTCCGAGTGCCGCCCCTACAAACTCTGCTAAATCTGTCGCCATGATCATGAGTTCGGCTTGAATCCATAAAAAGATAGCAGTCTTCTTAGAAAAACGGTCACGACAAATCTCAGGCAAGTTTTTTCCGGTCGCGATTCCAATTTTAGCAGACAATGTTTGAATCAATCCGGCCATCAAGTTAGCGACTAAGATGACCCATAAAAGCAAGTAACCGAATTGAGATCCAGCGGCAATGTTCGTTGCATAATTTCCGGGATCGATATAAGCGACCGAAGCGACGAACGCTGGACCTAAAAAAGGAAGGAGCGTCTTTATTTTTTGAGACATTGATTTGTGAGTGAGAGCCGAATCCACTTCGTTCAGCATGCCGAATCCTTCTTTCTTTTGCGTAATGGTTAATTTTTTTCCCTAGGTAAACTTTTTAAGTATACGGCAATTTTACGCCTGTGATGAGAACCTGTCAAATTTCAAATAAAAAACTGTGAGTCGTTTGACTCACAGTGCAACGGTTCTAAGGTCGACGTTTTTTCTTTTCTAATACACGAGCGTGTTCCGCCTGCTTCTTTTCCATATAAAGAAGTTCCTGTTCTAGCTTGACATAACTGGCATAGCGCTTCGCATCTAACGTACCGTTCGTTAGCGCTTCTTGAACGGCGCAGCCCGGTTCTTTCTGATGTGAGCAGTCGCGGAAGCGGCATGTCTCGGCAAGTGCTTCGATATCACGAAACGTCTCATCGAGATGCTCGCTTCCTTCCCATAGTCCGAATTCTCGCATCCCTGGTGTGTCGATGACGTATAAGTCATCGATCCGGAACAGTTCGCGGTGTGTCGTCGTATGTTTTCCGCGCTCGTCCTGCGCCCGGACGGCTTGCGTGACGGCAAGTGTCTCGTGGGCGAGGGCGTTCGTCAGCGTAGATTTTCCGACGCCGGACGAACCGACGAAGGCGATCGTGCTCTCACTCGGCAATGCGTGACGAAGTTCAGCCACACCTTCTCCCGTCACAGCACTGACGGGGAATACTTGAATTCCGGGTGCGTTCACTTGAATGTCTTCGAGCAATGTGTCGACGGAGTCGACTTGATCGGTCTTTGTCAAGACGATGATTGGGATTGCCCCGGTGTCCCAAGCGGCTAGCGTATAGCGTTCTAGGCGACGAATGTTGAAGTCGTGTCCACACGCCATCGTAATCAAGACGTAGTCGACGTTCGCGCAGATCAGTTGTTCACGTGTCTCGTTGCCGGCGGCCGCTCGTGAAAGAACGGTCCGACGCTCAAGGAGATGGTGAATCGTACCTTGACCATGCTCGCGAACTTGAATCGTGACATAATCGCCGATGACCGGGTAATCCCGTTCGCTTGTCGCGGCATGTCGAAATTTTCCGGAAACCCCGCACATATAGGCGTTTTCTCCGATTGATACCGTATAAAGATGTTGGAACTGTGCCGTGACACGTCCCGTTTCAGTTTGTTGATTCAAAAAGAATCCTCCTTTTAGTGATGGAGGACGACAGCCCTCCGATTTGCTGACATTTGGTTACGTGCATGCATCATGTTGCTCATAAAACATCATCCTTTCGTTGTTCGATAGCATTAGTGTACCACAGTTATTGGAAACGGTAACATCTCAGTCTAAAGACCGAGGTGAAACAAGCCTTCCGCTCGTCGACCTATGTCAAATAACGTATTATGATAAGAGTGTACTTAACAAGGAGGGATGACAGATGAATCACCAAGTGAAAAAGGTGTTGTTCATCGTAGCCGCGATCGCTCTAGTGCTCGTGTTGATCGGTTCTTTACCGAATATGATCTTATTCGGATTAGGAGCGCTCTTGACGCTTTGGGCTGGAGTCCGTTTTCAGGCTGTGACACACATCGGTGCTAAAGTTGGTTTCGGGATCCTTGCCGTCATTGGGATTGGGACGATGCTCTCAAACATTTGGGCACTCGTCGGAATCATTGTCGCGTGGTTGTTGTTTAAAGGGTATATGATGTATACAGGTGAAAAACGCGACCCGGATGTCGAGATTTTAAATGCAGACGGAACGCGTGCTAGCCGTAGCAGCTTCCAACAGTTCGATCAAGTGTGGCAAAAATTTGTTAATCGTCGTTGAGATTTCATAAGGAGGATTCACCATGAAGACACCGTTTGATCAGTTTCGTGAATTAGCGAATGAATTGACGAAAGAAATTTCGAAAGAAGTGAAGAAGTATCAGGATAAAGAGATACCACGTTCAAGTGGAGAAGCGGAATTGAACCGTCATATCCGTGGAGCGGAGAAGGAAGCGTTGTCGGTTGAACGACTCGTGGAACGTCAACGTACATTGCTTGCAGAACTTGCTCAGAAGCGTGATGATGCCAAGAAAATGGCAGATAAACGGTATGAGCAGACAGAACTGGCGAAACAAGCCGGGGAAGAAAAGTTGGCAGAACGTGCGGCACTCGAATCCAAACACTACGGGGAACAGTACCGTTACTTTGAAGGATTGATTGACGAGGGTGAGCGCGAGTTGGATACATTAGAGCGTCGTGCGCTCGAGATGAAACTCAAACTCGATGAGATGCAAAATAAACGTTATGAGTTTGCGATGCGCGAAAACCTAGACTTGTTAAAAGGAGCACTCGACCAAATCTTTGGTCAAAATACGTCTCAGTCTCATCCGTTCACTGAGGAAGACAAGAAAGAACAACCTGTTGAAGAAAAGCAAGACACACAGGAAGATGAAGATGATTTTGAAGCAAAATTGAAGGAACTGGAGCGTCGCTTTAAACAAGAGTGAGGTGACGGTTCGGCGATGACCTGAACAAGGTCATCGCTTTCTTTGCTTCATACATATGAACAGAAAGGGGGAATGGACATGGAACGTTGGAACACACGTCAAATCATTGGATTTATGATTATCTTATTTTCAGTCGGACTCTTCATCGATATTGTGACGGGTGGCAATAGCGTCTTATTCAGCATGATCCTCCCGCTGCTTCTCCTCTATATCGGGCGACGGTTCAGTCGTCGTGGCAAGCAGTCTGCTAGCTATATTTTTTACGCAATTGGGGGAATCCTCTTGATTGGCTTGATCTTCTCATCTGCGGCATTCGGATTCGTGCTCTCCGGACTCCTCCTGTTATTCGGCTATCGACTCTATAAGAATCGACCGGTCGAATCGAAAATCCGGACACCCCTTCGTCAAGAACAAGCCTTCTCATTTGGGATGAAGGAATCGGGGCACTATGTGTTACGTGATACGAATGAGTTCTTTTTACTACGGGATGTCGAGATGGATTTGTCACAAGCCATCATTCCGGAAGGAGAGACGTTCTTACTCCTCAATGGACTCGCAGGAGATATTCGAATCCTCATTCCTGCAGGGTATGACTATTCGATTGACGCGTCGATCGGCTTCGGTAAAGTGCAGGTTGATGACTCGAACTATTCGCCGGTTTTCAATCGTCGCTTCTATATAGCGTCTGATGATTATGTCCAGGCCACGCGAAAAGTCCGGATTCATATCGTGCTCATGAGCGGAAGTGTCGAGGTGATGACGGTATGAAAAAAGATTCTTATCCACGAACGGTCGTCTGGCATCAACTGTTTAGTAGCTTGTTGACGGCTTTCTTGATCACAGTAGCGTTTCTCATAGGTGACTCGACTTCATTGAGCGATTTATTTTCGCGTGAAGAAGGGTTGCCTTTCGGTGTGTCCATTCTGGTGATTGCCGTCTTGATCGGAAGTATCTTTGGCGTCGGTTCGTATTTTTATTTGCGCCGAGACTTTCGAGAAGTCGCCAATGCCCTTTGGAAACTGGAGAATCAAAAAGACATCACTTTCCGCCCGATGTCCCCTTACCGAGATACACTCGAACGAATCGTCCGCGTATCGAAACAGCGCCAAGAGATGGTCGAGATGGCGAAGCGAGTCGGTGAGCGTCCGGTCAGTGTGGAAGAGGCGCGGAGTGAGGCCGTCGTAGAAGAAAGACGTCGCGTCGCACGAGAACTTCATGATTCGGTGAGTCAACAGCTCTATGCCATCTCGATGATGACGACAGCGGTCAAACAGACGATGCAGACGAAACCAGATCTCGCGAGTAAACAAATGGAACAAGTCGAGCTCATGGCGCAGACCGCACAGGCAGAGATGCGTTCGTTGCTGTTACAACTACGACCGGTCGAATTAGAAGGCATGACACTCAAGACGGGAATCGAACGCTTGTTAGAAGAACTGTCTCGTAAACAATCGACCGAGCTCGTCTGGCGTTTAGAGGAAGTGAAGCTCTCCCGGCACACTGAAAACGAACTGTTTCGGATTGTTCAGGAAGCGATTAGTAATACGTTACGACACGCCAAAGCGACTCGTTTAGAAATCGAGATGCGAACCGTGCAGCAGACGGTCATTTTAAAGATTAACGATGATGGGATCGGATTTAATGTGGACGATACACAAGTCGCTTCATATGGATTACAATCGATAAGAGAGCGCACGGCAGAAGTCGGTGGAACGTTGCGATTAGTCAGTGTGCCGAATGTCGGGACACAAATTGAAGTACGTGTGAAACAACAAGTGGAGGGGTAATGATGATTCGAGTTGTATTAATTGATGATCATGAAATGGTTCGGGCGGGCGTATCTGCCTTTTTATCGACACAACCGGACATCGAAGTCGTGGGCGAAGCATCGGACGGAGCGATAGGAGCGGAGCTTGCGATTGCGGAGAAACCGGATGTTGTCCTCATGGACTTGGTGATGGAGCCCGTTGACGGAGTCGAATCGACGAAACGAATTAAAGCAAGTTGGAAAGAAGCGAAAATTTTGGTCGTGACGAGTTTCTTGGATGATGAGAAAGTGTATCCCGTCATCGAAGCCGGTGCGATGAGCTATGTCCTCAAGACAGCAAACGCCAATGAAATCGCAGATGCGATTCGTCAAACCGCTGCCGGTAATCCGGTCATGGCCGCCCAAGTGACAGGAAAGATGCTCGAACGCCTGCGTCATCCGGAAATGACCCTTCATGAGAGTCTTACTGCTCGGGAACGAGAAATTTTGCAACTGATGGCGGAAGGCAAGTCGAATCAAGTGATTGCGGACGAATTGTTCATCTCACTCAAAACAGTGAAGACACACGTGTCGAACATCTTGACGAAGCTTGACGTCTATGACCGGACCCAGGCAGTCGTCTATGCGTTCCAACATAACTTGGTCAGTAAAGGATGAACCGTCTCCCTGTGATTGAAACGGAGCGCCTCCGACTGCGACCTCTCCAAATGGAGGACGGTCCGCACGTATTCGCCATCTTTTCAGATGAACACGTGCTACGCCACTACGGAATGGAGCCACATCTTACGTTAGAAGAAACGGAACAGATGCTGACGCATATGCTCGCACAAATCGAAACAGGTGCGATCATCCGTTTTGCAATCGAGCATCGCGAATCAAAAGCGTTAATCGGGACAATCGGTTTTCACAATCGAGCTCCTTCGCACCGTCGTGCCGAGATCGGTTATGAACTTAGACCGGAATATTGGAGTGCAGGCTATGCGACAGAAGCACTTCACGCGGCACTTCAGTTTGCTGTGACGTGTGAAATTGAACGGGTTGGTGCCATTGTCTATGTCGAGAATCTCGCATCGCAACGCATGTTAGAGAAGAATGGATTCGTTCAAGAAGGTAGACTACATAACTATATGCGTCAGCGGGGACAATCTCATGACGTGTATGTCTATAGCTATATGACCCATCAGCCAGTCTGAGCACACCGACCACAAGCGGTGTGCTTTTTTCGTTTGTAAGAGAAATAAAATGGGAACCAACTAGAAGTGAGTCAATCAAAGGAGGATGATGAGATGAAAGCAGCATATATCGAACAATATGGCGGATCAGACGAATTCAAAGTAGGTGAACTTGAACAACCGACGATCGGTGCAGATGACGTATTGATTGAGGTTCATGCCGCAAGTGTCAACCCGGTGGATTGGAAGCTCCGTGAAGGATACTTGAAAGAAATGCTTCATTTCGAGATGCCACTCGTCATTGGGTGGGATGTATCGGGTGTCATCAAAGAAGTTGGGGCGAATGTGACCGAGCTCGAGGTGGGGAATGAAGTATTCAGTCGTCCG
This sequence comes from Exiguobacterium sp. s181, assembly GCF_018617125.1. Classification (GTDB taxonomy): domain Bacteria; phylum Bacillota; class Bacilli; order Exiguobacteriales; family Exiguobacteriaceae; genus Exiguobacterium; species Exiguobacterium profundum. The sequence goes on along the minus strand of NZ_JACSJM010000004.1, from coordinate 63,095 downwards.
GATATTGCACGACAAGGCACATATGCCGAATACGTCGCGGTCGATGCGCATCTCGTCGTCAAAAAACCAACTTCACTGAATTTCGAGGAGGCCGCATCACTTCCGCTCGTCGCCCATACGGCATGGCAAGTCATGTTCGAAGTGATGGATGCCAAACCGGGTGATCGCATCTTCATCGGAGCTGGATCAGGTGGTGTCGGGACAGTAGCCATCCAGCTCGCGAAAGCACACGGTTTGTATGTCGTCACGTCGACGAGTACGCCGAACGTGGACTGGGTCAAAAACCTGGGAGCGGACGAGGTCATCGACTATAAACAACAAGACCCGGCAGAGGCCGTCCGCGATCTTGATTTCGTATTTGATACGATGGGGGGCGACGGGCAGGGTAAACTGTATCGAATGCTTAAAGAGAATGGGATGCTCGTCTCCATCTCCACACCCCCGAATGAAGAGGAAGCCAAACAGGCGAAGGCCCGTGCCGAGTACGTCTTTATGCAACCGACAGGGGAGCGTTTGAAAAAAATTGCGGAAGCTGTTGAAAAAGGCGAACTGAAACCTGTGATTGACCGGGTCTTTGATTTAGAAGACACGAAACTTGCTCATGACTATGGAGAAGAAGGGCATGCCAAAGGCAAAATCGTCATTCGAGTGAAATGATAAAAAAGAGGTGGATTTCCGGAACACGCTCTGGAAATCCACCTCTTTTTATTAAATTTGATAAGCTACCTTATTTGGAGGTCAGCCTTTTTTCTGTGCTTGTATTTGTTCATCGATTTCGGATAGGTAGGTCCAACGTTCCATCTTCGCATCGAGTGTTTCTTTCAGTTCTGCGATTGTTGCGTACAACTCATTGACTTTACCAAGGTCGCTACCCGCTGATGCAAGTGTCACTTCTTGCGCTTCAATCTGCTCTTCAAGTGCGGCGATGTCTTCTTCGATCGTGTCCCATTCCTTCTGTTCTTTGAAGGTGAATTTCACGACCTCCGACTTCACGCGTTCCTTTTTCTCTTTAGGTTCTTTCTCTTTCTTCACTTGACGAACCTCTTCTTGTCGCATGGCCAGGTAGTCACTATATTCTGCGTGATACACCTGGATGATCCCATCTTCGAAGGCAATCAACTGTCCGGCGATCCGATCTAAGAAATAGCGGTCGTGACTGACGGCGATGACTGTACCTGGGAATGATTCTAAATAGTCTTCTAAAACAGACAACGTCTCTGTGTCCAAATCGTTCGTCGGTTCATCGAGGAACAAGACGTTCGGTTCATCCATGAGAATCCGCAGGAGGACAAGGCGTCGTTTTTCGCCACCAGATAGCTTCGCAATTGGTTTGTATTGCGCGTCCGGTGAGAAAAGGAAACGTTCGAGCATCTGCCCCGCCGTGATGACCTCGCCGTCCGGCGTATGAATGACTTTGGCGATGCGTTCGATCTCATCGATGACCCGTCGTGACTCGTCTTCAAATTCGACTTGTTGTCCGTAATAGCCTAAATAAACAGTTTCTCCGTGCACGATCGTACCGTTTGTCGGTTCTAGGCGCTTGGCGAGCAAGTTCATGAGTGTTGATTTCCCACTCCCGTTCGGTCCGACGATTCCGTAGCGTTCACGGCGACCGAAAATCCAATTAAACTGCCGAATGAGAAGGGAGTCGTCGTATCCGAAAGACAAATCTTCGACTTCGATGACCTTTTTGCCGAGACGTCGTGATCCGACCGAAACGTCGAGCGTCTCGTCTTCTGCTAAGCTCTCTTGATGTTTCAAGTCTTCGACGCGTTGAATGCGTGCCTTTTGTTTCGTTGTCCGGGCTTTCGCGCCTCGACGTAACCAGGCGAGTTCGCGACGTAATATATTCTGTCGTTTCTGTTCCATCGATTGTGCCCGCGCTTTGCGCTCGGCACGCTTCTCGAGAAAGAGTTCATAGTTCCCGTTATAGAAGTAACTCGTTCCATCCGCAATCTCCAAAATGTGATTCGTGACACGATTCAAGAAATAGCGGTCGTGGGTGATGAGCAGGATGGCTCCTCGGTAATCGGCAAGCATCGTTTCGAGCCATGCGATTGTATCGGCATCCAGTTCGTTCGTCGGCTCATCTAAAAGGAGCAAGTCCGCTTCATCGAGTAACGCTGCGGCGAGCGCGACTCGCTTTTGTTGCCCCCCAGACAAGGCGTTCACATCGATTGACACGTCAGGAAGACCGAGCCGGTTCAAAATCGACTTCAGTTTTGCTTCCGTTTCCCAAGCGTCTGCGGCATCGACGGCCTGTTGGGCTTTCATGAAGCGTTCAAGTAATTGCTCACTTGTCGGGTCCGCTTCGAGTGCTTGCCGGGCGCGTTCGAACTGTTTCAACGCTTGAACGGACGGAGTGTCACTTGTGAACAAAGCGTCTAGAATCGTTTGTCCTTCGTTAAATTGAACCGTTTGAGTCAAGTAGCGAATCCGATAATCGTTCGGGTGCTGCATCGTGCCTCGATCTGCTGTCTCGGTACCGGCGATGATTTTCATGAACGTCGATTTCCCCGAACCATTCACGCCGATAATCCCGATACGGTCTCCGGGATGGATTGTCATCGTCACATCATCAAATAAGACTTTGTCGGCAAACTCTTTATGAATGCCTTCAATCATTAATAAACTCATGCGTTCTCTCCTTCAAGCTGTTGACGAATGGCCGCCTCGACCGTCGCTGCGATTTCCTTGTTCGGCAAATCGGCCGGATCAATCGCAGGTAAGAATGTGACCTCGACCGTTGCCGGGGTGATTCGATTTTTGGCTTCTAACAATTTATAACTGCCTTGAATCGCGACTGGAACAATCTTCGCACCACTTGATGTGGCAAGCGTCAAACTTCCAGCTTTAAACTCCTTCATCGGTCCACCTTTTGAGCGTGTGCCTTCTGGGAAGACAATCATCGATTGACCGGATTGAATCGTTTCGACTCCGGAACGAATGGCTTGAATCGATTGCCGACGGTCACTCCGGTCGATGAAGATACATCCCATCAATTCCATCCAACGTGGGATAATCGGGAATTTTTGAACCTCGATTTTTGAGATAAACGCTTTCGGTCGTTTCGTGGCGGTCAACATGATCGGGACATCGAAGTTTCCTTGGTGGTTCGACACGTAGACGACGGGTTCATCCGGAATCTGGTCTTGGCCATGGACACGGACGTCTGCACCTGCGATTTTTAGTAGAAACTGTGCCCATTTATAAGCGATATCTTGTACGTAACGGTAACGTTTCGGTGTTTCGATTTTTTTCGCTTTCTGTAAAAACGGGACGGTGATCGGTAATACGGCAAAAAATGAGAAAAACCATACAGCTGTTCGAATCATTCTATTCTCTCCTCTCATGATGACAACAAGAAAGAGTCTTCTTCTCTTGACGAGAATCCGACCCTTCGGCATGAATCCTTATTCCCAAAAGCGAGAATCGCTCTCTTCTTCCTCTTCTTCGAGCTCGAACGTAATGCGTTTATTCACAGGATCGACGACGAAATAGGCGCCGTCTTGCTCGATACTTTTGATTTGCATGGCCTGGTCACTTCCGATTTCGAGAGTGAGACGGATTCGATTGTCATCATCGACGAGCAAAATGCCGTCCTCTTTTAACCAGAGCTCCATGACAGGTGAATAACGAAGTAGCCATTCATTCGATAACGGGATTTCATTCATACGGTTGTGTGCCTCCTGCGATTATAAATCCATTGTACGATGTCTGTTCCTACATAGGATACCAAATGTGGCGAGGGAAGACGAGCGTTATGTAGAGCGTTTTCGAGTCGTAGAGTGCATTCTGTCCACGACGCGTTTGATTCGTTTCTGGTTCCGTCTTTCTACAAAATACTCGTTTGCCTGCATGAAGAGTTGTTTGAAGGAAGAGAGTCCCATGGCAATCAAGACGGCGAATAGAAATGTCCCGATTGGATCTTTGTACAATTCAGTCTGGAACAAGAAAGCAAGTCCTACGATTGATAAAATGGTCGTGAGAAAATAAAAAATCATAGCGGAGTCTCCTTTTCTTAAAGGGTATGAAAGAAAAAGGCATGGTCTTTTAATCGTATTCGACTTTTTGAAGGAAAATCCTGTTATGTATTCCAAAGAAAAAACGCCTTCAGTTGGCTGAATGGCGTTTACTCTTGGGTCATGTAAGTCGAAGATGACGAAACGTTCGTATCGACACCGTTTGAGAAAATAAAACTGAGTGATGCGAGCAATGCGAAAAAGGCGACAAGTAATCCTTTTGTAAAACGTTTTGCAAAAGAACGAGACTGTATATCAAACATTTATTATCCCCCGATCAATCCTAAATGAAACCTTATCTATACTGGACACTTCCTATATAATAACGTTTTCAAAAAAAGGATACTAGCAGAAAAAAAGGCGTTCACAAAATTGTCACAAAATTTTAATAAATCATGTGAGTTCATTAAACAATCGCCATTTCAACTGTCTCAAAACACGTTCACATTTTCGACACATTTATTCAAAATGTTGAAAGAGAACATGATATGATTAGGAACGTGTGTAGATAGGTATACTGACAGTAATAGCTTAGAAAAGGATGTGGGTGTAATGGCATTGCGCGCAGGAGAAGTAGTAGATTTAGTCGCGGAACGTTCTGCTGATTTTGGAGTATTCATTAGTAACGGCCGCGAAGAGGTGCTCCTTCACCGTAAAGAACAGACAGAAGAAGTGACGATCGGTCAAACAGTTCGCGTCTTCTTATATCATGATTCAGAAGGACGTCTCGCATCAACGATGACGATTCCGACCGTTTCATTTGATGAGTATGAATGGTTTGAGGTAACGGGCGTCCGGTATAACACAGGGGTCTTCGTGAATATCGGAATTCAAAAGGACGTTCTCGTTTCAATGGATGACTTACCGGAGAACCGGTCGTATTGGCCGCAGACAGGCGATCAATTGTGCATTCGCTTGAAGTATGACCAAAAAGGACGTTTGCTTGGGGACCCTGCACCATATGCGTTCTTGAACTTGTTGGCACGACCGTCGAAAGAAGAATGGAACAACCAGGACGTGCAGGCCATCGTCGTCAATAAACGTGAAGTGGGCGTCAACGTATGGGTCGAAGGCGAATCACTCGGTTTCTTGCATGAGGCAGAGATGACGCGTTGGCCACGTCTCGGAGAACAGTTGACCGTTCGTGTGACACAAGTCAAACAAGATGGTACGGTCCTCGTTTCGATGAAGCCACGTGCGTACGAGGCGATTGATGGTGATGCGGCGAGCATCCTCTCGTATATTGAAGAACGTGGAGGACAAATGCCATACGGAGATAAGACATCACCTGACATCGTCGACCGTGAATTCGGGATGAGTAAAGCGGCATTTAAACGAGCGCTTGGAAAACTGTTGAAAGAGAAGCAAGTTGAAAAGCTCGACAACGGCTACAAATTGAAATAAGATAACTCATGTTCGGGTGACATGAAAAAGTTTGAAAATGTATTTCTTTCATTTTAGGAAGAAATACGTTATAGTTAATAAAGTTGACTATGAGGAAACATTGAGAAAACGTCTGTAGATCTGTCAAACTGAACTCAGACGTTTTTTGTATGAACAAAGGAGAATATAATTTGACAAAATTTCAAGACTTACAATTAAGTGAAGCATTAGTAAAAGGTGTACACAAAATGGGCTTCGAGGAAGCTACACCGATCCAAGCTGAGACAATTCCTGTCGCACTCACGGGAGTGGACGTATTAGGACAAGCACAAACAGGTACAGGGAAAACAGCAGCTTTCGGTATTCCGACAATTGAGCGAATCGATTCAAAGGCGCGTCAAGTCCAAGCACTCGTTCTTGCACCGACACGTGAACTTGCGATTCAAGTTGCAGAAGAATTAAACAAAATCGGTGAAACGAAGCGCGTATACGCACTTCCAGTATACGGTGGTCAACAAATCGACCGTCAGATCCGTGGTTTGAAAAAGAACCCGCAAATCGTCGTAGCGACACCAGGACGTCTCATGGACCACATGAAGCGTAAGACAATCAAACTCGATGACATTCAAACAGTCATCTTGGATGAAGCGGATGAAATGCTCAACATGGGCTTCGTTGAAGATATCGAAACGATTTTGGCAGGTCTTCCTGAAGAGCGCCAAACGCTTCTCTTCTCGGCAACGATGCCACCACAAATCAAAAAGATTGCTGAGCGCTTCATGAAGTCGCCGACAATCATCAAAGTGAAAGCGAAAGAAATGACGGTTGAGAACATCAACCAACAATTCATCGAATTGCGCGAAGGTCAAAAATTCGATACGCTTTGCCGATTGATCGACATCGACTCACCAGAACTCAGCATCATCTTCGCTCGTACGAAGAAACGTGTAGACGAAGTGACAGAAGCACTCATCAAACGCGGATACACTGCAGACGGTCTTCACGGAGACTTGACGCAATCGAAACGTGACCAAGTTATTCGTCGTTTCAAAAACGGAACAATCGATATCTTGGTAGCGACAGACGTTGCGGCACGTGGACTTGATATTTCAGGTGTCACACACGTTTACAACTTCGATGTACCACAAGACCCAGAAAGCTACGTACACCGTATTGGTCGTACAGGTCGTGCTGGTAAGACGGGTACAGCCCTCACGTTCATCACGCCACGTGAATTTGGACAAGTGAAGGCAATTGAACGTGTAACGAACAAACGCATGAACCGTCGTCATGTACCGACAATCGCGGAAGTACTTGAAGGAAACCAAAAGCAAGCAGCTGAAGAATTGATCGAACGCGTTCAAGCGGGCGACTTCAAAGCTTACACGCAACTTGCGACAGAACTTCTTGAAGAGTACGAAGCAGTTGAAATTCTCGCTGCTGCCCTCCGTGGATTGACGAAAGAGCCAGATTCAACACCTGTTGAAATCTCGTACGCTGAACCAGTTCGTGTGAAACGCCAAGGTGGCCGTGGTGGCGATCGCGGTGGATACCGTGGTCGTAACGACCGTCGTGGCGGTGGCGGTGGCCGTGGTGGCGATCGTCGTGGTGGACGCGGTGGCGAACGTCGTGATGGACGTAGCGGAGACCGTAAAGGATCATTCCGTGGTGACGATCGTCGTCGCTCGGATGACCGTGGCCCACGCCGTCCGCGTGACTAATCATCGTGAAATGCCGCATTTCCTTAAGTGGATTTGCGGCATTTTTTATTGTGTCGTGCTACACTAGTTGAGTAGAGATAGAAGGATGAGGTGTCAACGGATGGTGGAATTAAGTTTCGGTCTCCTTGTGTTGCTTGGTTGTGTAATCGCACTCAAACCAATCGTGTCAAAGACAGACCGTCCTAATTTTCGTTATATCCCCGTGGCGACATTGTTATTTGGAGCGATGATTTTTTTAGTGTTAGCCATTGGAGTAGGCGGAAAGATGGGCATTGCATATGGCGTGGTGAGTATCGCCTATTTTATTGCTTGTTTCGGTGCCTATATGTATGTACACACGCGAACGAGCTGATTGTAGCTCGTTTTCGCATTTAACGAAGAGGTGATGAATTGTGGATGCGGTAGAAGTGATGGTCCATCCTGAAGAAGTGATGGTGACGTATGAACCAATCCTTGGGGCGGCGACGTTTCAAGTGGAAGGATATATGGTACATGGACGATTCCGAGGAGAATCATTGACACCGTTTTTTTATGATGATGACGTTCCCCTCGAGTATCAATTAGACATCGCCCAACGAATGGAGCAACTCGCGGCAGCACAACTTCGTGACGCCAAACCATTCGTCACGTTCAGGTGCCGGTCGGAATGGATTCTCGAAGAAGGGGGAGAGACCTTTTTAGCCCCACTACGTGAACTCAATTTTCCGTTACACCGTATTTATGTGACCTTACAAGGGACAGACTTGGTCGACGTCCCGCGACTGTCACGCGTCATTCAATACTATCGGTCCTATGGATTGAAAATTGCATTAGATTTTGCCGAATCCACGAGTATCGAAGACATCATGACGCTTGCGCCAGAACTATTGCTCGTCGACCTTGGCACGATGATTGAGAAAAAGACGTTGTCGGTCACCTATCCGAACATGCTTCAGACGATGGAGTACATCGCTTCGAAGCTCGGTGCCCCGCTTCTTTACAAATCCATCGACCACATCGGACAGCTTCGTTACGCGTGGCAGCACGGTGGTCGCTATTACATGGGTGGTCTACTTGGGTCGGAAGATGAGATCCCTCAACGAGAAATCAAAGGAATGGGTGTGTTGGCACAAGAAGTGCCTTCCTTCTTTTTACATGACCAGAAACGACTGAATCGCTTGTACGAGCTTGAATTTGAATTACATCACCGGATTGGAGAACTCGTTCAATCTGGAAAGTGGTCGAGAGACAAGAAAGACGAGTGGATTCAATTCATCGCCCCAAAACTCGAAGAGGTGTTTGTTCGTTATTATATAACGGATAAGACAGGTTTCCAGACGAGTGCGAACGTCTACTGCGTGAATGGAGAATGGCGTGTCGATAATACGTATCGGGGCTATAACTGGAGTTTCCGACCGTATTTCATTCAGACGATGGCGGCGATGGATGTTCGAGGGCGAGGCTATTTATCGGGAGACTATCGTGATTTCAGTTCGAATGAAGTGACGCGAACCTTTAGCTATCCGTTACCGGACGGCATGTTCTTATTTGCCGACATCTCTGAAGAATATTTATATCAAAATCGATTATTGGATTGAAAGGAAGATGGACGATGCTAGATTATGATTACGATGCATTGCGCGAAATCGGGCGAATCGTCGCACTTGCGCGAGATGAGATGGCGAAAGCCGTTAAGCCCGGTATGACAACAAAAGAATTAGATGCGATCGGGCAACGTATTTTAGAAGAAGAAGGTGCAGCTTCTGCACCGATTACGATGTACGAATTTCCAGGTTACACATGTATCTCGCTCAATGACGTTGCTGCCCATGGTATTCCGGGAGATGAAGTCATTCAAGAGGGCGATATCGTCAATGTCGACGTCTCCGCTGTGAAGGATGGATATTATGCCGATACGGGGCGTACAGTGATTGCGGGGGCGGCGAAGTCACCCCAGCACGAACGTTTGGTTGAAGTATCCTTGACTTCATTAGAAGCGGGACTCAGCAAGGTCAAGGCGGGTGTGAAAGTCAATCAGATTGGGAAGGCAATTTACGCTGACGCGAGAAAGAATGGATTCACGGTCATCCGGAACTTGGCCGGACACGGACTCGGTCGGACATTGCACGGGGAGCCAGAGACGATCTCGAACTATTATAGTCGCGAAGAAAATCAGTTATTAAAAGCCGGGCAAGTGATTGCTGTTGAGACGTTCATCTCGACAAAGGATGAAATCGTCTATCAATCGGAAGAGGATGGTTGGACGCTCTTCACTCCGAACAAGAGTCTTGTTTCGCAGTTCGAGCATACAGTTGTTGTCACAGAAGATGGATATGAAGTGTTAACGGGATCGTTCCGTTAACGTAAAAAGGTGTGGTTCTCGTGAACCGCACCTTTTTCATGTTTGCAATGTAATCACTTCTTCGCGTAACCGTTCAATCACATTCCAATCTGGTTGTACGGAATCCGGAAGAGTCAACTTTCCATTCTCCACTTCAAGCGGGGTATCGAGTAAATCTTGCTCGAAATAAGCGCTCGTGCCTGACATGTCCGCGGGGAAGCTCGCGCCGCTTAACGAAGCAAACAAGAGTGTATGATATCTTCCGATACCGGATTCATACATGCCACCGACCCAGTATGGCGTTCCGTGTTTTCGAATGTGGAGCGCCTCGCTAAGCCCACCGACACGTGCGGGTTTAATGTTGACGATTTTTCCGGCACCAAGCTGTGCCATCGTATCCACGTCGTCATAAGACGTGATGGATTCGTCGAGACAAATGGGGGTCGTGAGTTTTGCTTGGAGAGCCGCTGATTTTGTGAATTGTCGGCTTGGGTACGGTTGTTCGATCATCAATAACCGATGGGCATCGAGTTGTTCGAACCATTCCATTGGTTGATCGGACGCACTTCCGTTTAAATCAATCATGAGAGGCGCGTCAGGGAAGACCGCGCGAATCTCACGTAGGGCAGGAACCAGTTCATTAGGAGATGCCTTTAATTTGATGCGTTCGAATCCGTCAGCTAATGCCGTCTCGATGGATTTCATCGTTTGATTCAGTAACCCAATCCCGATTGTTCGTCCGCAGGAAACGGAATCTCCGGCGCTCATGAATGACTTGAGTGATTTGTTCGCGCGCGTTGCTTCAATCTCCCAGAGTGCACTTTCCCACATCGCCTTTGCCATGTGCTGACCGATGATGGACGAGACCAAGTTCGGAAACACGTCCGTCGTGACCGTCATCCCTTTCAATAAATTGAGAATTAGTTTAGACGTATCGATCATGGATTGGGTCGTTTCTTCTGTATACCAAGGTGTTTCGAAAGCGGCACCTTCTCCGTATCCGATGACACCGTCTACGGTTTCTAGACGAAGGATGAGCGTTCTTCGGACAGATAAGACGGCGTGTGCCGTCACAATCGGGTGTTTAAACGTCAAAGGGACGATGGAAAGCTCAGCACGTTTGATCATGACAGTAGCTCCTTTAAGCGATGGCGCATTAATTTTCCGTTCGCGTTTCGTGGTAAACTCGGTGCGTGGTGGATGACGATCGGGTGCTTATATTTAGCCAACTGTGAATCGAGAACATGCTGCATCTCGGCTGGTTCATAGGAGCCGACGACGAAGGCGATCGGGACTTCTCCCCAAGTCGGATGCGATTGTTTCGTGACGCCGACGTCTTGGACGCCGGCACAGCGTAACATGGCGGCTTCGATTTCAGCCGGATAAACATTTTCACCACCAGACAGAATAAGGTCGGTTCGGCGATCGTGTACATATAAATAACCATCCCTCATCGTGCCGAGGTCACCCGTTCGCCAATAACCGTCGGGTGTCCAAGCATCTGATTCAGGTTGTTCGAAGTATCCCTTCGTCACAGTTGGTCCCTTTACTTCGATTTCTCCGTCTGAATTAATTCGAATTCTTGTTGGGGCGATTGCCTGACCACTCGAACCGATATGCGAGAGCGCTTCGCTCGGGAGCAGCGTGGCGACTTGAGAGCATGTCTCGGTCATCCCGTATGTCTGAGCAATCGGTAACTGCCGTCGTTCTGCTTCTTCTAGTAATGAGCGCGGGACGGGCCCGCCTCCGACGAGTAACGTGCGAAGATGATGCTTCTTCAGACCGGCATCGAGCAGTCGTTGCAGCATAATTGAGACGAGTGACAGTTGGGTGATGCCTTCTGTCTCGATGACGTGAAGTGTTCGATCGACATCGAATCGTGGCTCGACATAGAGCGTCGAACCGATGATGGCACTCCGATACACTTGAGACAGTCCACTCATGTGAAAGAGCGGGGTCACCGCGAGCATCCGGTCTGATGGACGATAGTCCAAATGCGCTTCAGCAGCACGGGCGCTAGCGAGGTGATTCCCGTACGTCTGTTGCACTGCTTTGGCTCGACCCGTCGTTCCGGACGTAAACATGAGAGACATGGTTTCATCTTCATTCCACTCATGGGGCACGGTGAAACATGAAGTGGACCGACGTGTGATTAGGAGTTGGGTGATAGACAAATTGATTTCTACGTCAACGAGAAGGAGGTCCACTTTTGCTGTTTGTAACTGAGTGCGCACTTCTTCTTCGGTCAGCCGTGTGTTCAACGGCACAAGCACTTTTCCGAGCAGATGTACTGCATGGACGGCGATGACATAGTCTTTGCTGTTTTTAGCGAATATGCCAATCCGTTCGGCGGTGGGCGTCTGTTCATGGATGAACTGGGCGAGTTGAAGGCTTTCCGTGCGTAGCACTGCCCATGTCAATCGATCGTCAGCTGTCACAAGGGCGAGATGTGACGCTGGGTGTTTCCGAATCCATTCATACATAGCTGTCACCTCCAAAAAAAGAGTAGCGAAATCACTACTCTCTCAACAATTAAGGGAAACGTGGGAATTGACCGAAGTCAGGGTCACGTTTTTCTTTGAACGCATCGCGTCCTTCTTTTGCTTCATCTGTCGTGTAGTAGAGAAGCGTTGCGTCTCCAGCGAGTTGCTGAAGTCCGGCAAGACCATCTGTATCTGCGTTCATTGCTGCTTTCAAGAAGCGAAGCGCTGTAGGTGAGTGTTGTAAGATTTCTTGGCACCACTTGATCGTTTCTGCTTCGAGTTGATCGAGTGGGACCACCGTGTTGACGAGTCCCATGTCGAGTGCTTCTTGTGCATCGTATTGACGGCAAAGGTACCAGATTTCACGAGCTTTCTTATGGCCGATGATCCGTGCCAAGTATCCAGAACCATATCCTGCATCGAACGAACCGACTTTCGGACCTGTTTGTCCGAAGCGAGCGTTGTCCGCTGCAATCGTCAAGTCACAGACGACATGAAGGACGTGTCCTCCGCCGATTGCGAAACCTGCGACCATGGCGATGACCGGTTTTGGAATGACACGAATCAAGCGCTGAAGGTCGAGGACGTTCAAGCGTGGGATTTCATCTTCCCCGACATAGCCGCCATGTCCACGAACTTTTTGGTCCCCACCTGAACAGAATGCCTTTTCGCCTTCACCTGTCAAGATGATGACGCCGACTTCTTTATCGTCGCGCGCGCGAGCGAATGCATCAATCAATTCATTGACCGTCAACGGACGGAATGCATTGCGCACTTCGGGACGGTTGATGGTGATTTTGGCAATCCCGTTCCACGTTTCATATTTAATGTCTTCATACGTTCGGACCGATGTCCAGTTCGCTACTGATTCCATTTTAAATACCCCCTAAAATCAATTTCTTTATTATTGTACCAAACTCTGATGCATTCTCGATATGAGGAGCATGCCCTGCGTTTGAAATTTCATAGATTTTAATATCTGGTCGCTTTTCCTGCATGTGTCTTGCGATGGCTTTGAACTTGAAATCGTCTGATCCGACAATCAAATCGGTACGGGGGAGATGTTGTAATGTGCCCCATAACGAGGGCATATGTCCCGTACCGATTGACCGCAAACTGTTTGCGAGGGCATTCGGGTGTTGGGCAAGCCGATCTTTTCGGAGTGAACGTTTCATGTCTTCTGTCTGTCGCCAAAGCGGAAGGTTCTCCCAACGATTGACGAATGCAGCGATGCCCTCGGTTTCGATCAAGTGAGCCAATTCTGCATCTTGGCGGCGGCGTGCGGCTCGTTCCTTAGAAGTGAGCAGACCGGGAGTCGTGCTGATCCCGATGACATGTTCGACACGCTCGTCGCATGCGGCGAGTGTCAATGCGATTCTCCCACCGAGTGAATAGCCGACGACTGTCCAAGGTCGGTCGTCCGTATCCAGTAAGCGGGACAAATCCTTAACTTGCTGACTCATTGTAGAACGATTGACTGAAGGGTGCTCCGTTGCGCCATGTTGGAGGAGCGACGGTGACACAAGACGAATCGGTAATGCAGGGAGCGAATCGACCCAATGGGCGTTTCCGGTGAATCCGTGTAAACATAACACCGGTTTTCCCTCACCGCGATGAATCACTTCATAACGGACGCCACGTAAATCGATGTTCATGATTCGTTCTCCGTGATGAGGCGAGCGCAGACAGATTGTGTCCAACTTCGATGGATCGTCACATTCTCTTCGCGATTCGATGGGAATTCGATTAAATGAATGCCATCTTCAATCGCTTCTTGAATTTCATCCGGTCGTTCGATTAGACGATACGATAAGCCATATGTGTCAGCGAATCCACGGATATTTAAATCAAGCGGTGTGCCGAACAAATCTTCGAACAACTGTGTGTCGACAGAAGCCTGCGGGAGGAAGGAAAATATCCCTCCACCGTTATTGTTAGCAATCACGACGGAAAATTTTCCGGGATGATGCTTTAACAGTTGCAAGGCGTTGCTATCGTGATAGAACGCTAAATCACCAATCAATAAAGCGCCGTGAGACGTATCATAACTGCTTCCGAGTGCAGTGGATAACACACCATCAATTCCGTTTGCGCCTCGATTGGCGAGAACGTGTATATTCGTGCCGGCAGACAGTGATGTATCTATATCTCGAATCGGCATGCTATTACTGACGAATAGACGCTCAATCGATGTATCGAGCAATCGTTTCGTCAATTCCGCTTCACCTTGAAGTGACGATTTTGCAGACTCGGCAACCTCTTCAAAAAAGCGTAAACGTTCAAGGTACCGAGGTTCGTTTACGGATGTGATGAGCGGTAGAAAATCGAGTGCGTCGCCGTAACAGATGGTGGCTCGGCTACTTGGGTCGCGATAAGATCCCGGTTCATCGATGACGAGTTGATCCGCCATGGCCATCCATTGATTGAAGCGTTTCGAAACAGGTGCAGCCCCGAAACGGACGAACACCTCAGGCAGCCAATCTGTCCGATGCTCACTCGCGAGCCACGTGTCATAGTTGGTCAAGACGCCGTCGAAACGTCGCATGCCACTAAGAGGATCGGCAAAAATCGGGATCTGTCGTTCGGAAGCGAATTCAACAATGGATTTCTGCCAAGATGTCGGGGTGTAAGGTCCGACGACGAAGGCGAGTCGTTTTTGACTCGTGCATTCCGAGAAAATGTTTTTGTCTGCTTGTGTCGGCCGAATGCGCTGTCGTTCTGGCAAGACAAGGTCAGCTTTTAACATCTGTTTCAATGACTCGAGGTCAGGAAGCAGAGGCTCTCGAAACGGTACATTCAAATGAACGGGTCCCATCGGTGCTTGCATTGACAGATTCGTGAAGCGGGTAATCGTTTGTTTCATAAACGATAACGTTGTCTCCTCTGGAACAGGCAAATCAATGCTCGTCTTCACTTGTTCACCGTAGAGTCGGACTTGATTGATTGCTTGTGGAGCCCCGACATTACGCAGTTCATGGGGACGGTCGGTTGTCAGTACGACGAGTGGCAACTGCGATATGAACGCTTCCGTCACAGCCGAAAAGTAGTTTGTCGCTGCCGTTCCACTTGTGCAAATCAATGCGACCGGGCGAATTGTTTCTGACGCACGGGTCAGTCCAAGAGCGAAAAAACCGGCAGATCGTTCATCGACGATGATGTGATGACGAATCTGAGGATGAAGATATGCCGCTACAGCGAGCGGAGTCGAGCGGGATCCTGGGCTGATGACCACGTCTTTTACACCGGACGCAACAAGCCGATTTACCATGGATGCGACCCAATCGGTCAAAATCTTATTCATCTAGGGTGCCTCCTTGATCGTGTAAATCAAACTGCAAAGCTTGTTTGATTGGACTCATTTTTATTTCTGTTTCTTCGAGCTCTTGCTCGAGTGCAGAGTCTTTCACAATCCCACATCCAGCATACAGTGCGACGAATTGGTGTTGGACGAGTGCAGAGCGGATTGCCACGACAAACTCGCCGTCGCCTTCATTGTCTACCCAACCAAACGGAGAACCGTACCACCCGCGGTCGAATCGCTCGATTTCACGAAGTAATCGGACCGATGTCCGCTTCGGAGAGCCGCCGAGTGCTGGCGTTGGATGTAGCGATTCCGCAAGTGACAGCAAGGAAGCGTTCGTTTCGAGTGTCGCTTGAATTGGTGTGTATAGATGGAACACCGAGCGATTGGTCAAAATTTGTGGTACATCTCGTGTTTGAATCGGTGCAGTATAGGGCGTCAACGCCTGCTTAATGTCTTTCACGACAATTTGATGCTCCTCACGATTTTTTGAATCGTTTAAGAGTTTCTCTTTCGCAAGATCGGCCTCGATCTCGGTCTTCGGACGCTTGATTGTCCCTGCGATGGCGGCCGTGTTCAGTCGCATGCCCTCTTTTTGAATTAAGCGCTCAGGAGTTGCCCCGAAGAACCCGATGTCACGTTTTGGCTGGTATAAATAGATGTAACTGGATTCTTGATGATCCGCTAAATGCTTCAAACTTTTTGAGAAGGGGAACGCATCATCGGAACGCTGATATATTTCTTCGCGGGCGATCACGATTTTTTCAACCCGTTCTTCTTCAATCAACTGTTTCGCCTGTTGGAAACTGGACTTGAAGTGATCGACCCCATCTTTCATTCTCGTATAAGATGGCGTCGCTTCTTCCGTCGGACGAAGTGAACTGAACTGGGCCAACTGATCTGCCAATTGAATCAAATACTGTTCGACCGACTGCTTCGAAGAGACGAGGGTGGCGACTGTCAACGTATGTCGGTCTTTGTAGCGGCGGTATAAAAATTTTGGTACGACGAGTGATGCCTCCCCAAAGGCATCCCACATACTTTTTTGTGGTCGCATAAACGTGTCGAATGAAAAACCGGCGAACGCGTGGATTGTCGCATCGACATCTCGTCGGTGAAGACTCCAATCGTATTGAAGTCGCTGAAATCGTTCGGGTCCAGAAGCGCTCAAGACGAGTGCGTCTCCGCAACCGAGCATTTCGAGTGTTCGGTCTGGTGTCATGAAATAATAGTGGGACGTATCGGTGTTCTGGATGATTTGAAAAGCATCGAACGCCGAGATTTCCCATGTGTATGATGCGAGGACAGGCCGTTGCCAAGCTCGCGCCCGTTTATGGGCCTGCTCAATTCGCTGTTTTATATGTGTTTGAGTATCTGGCATAAAAGAAAAGCCTCCTCAATCCGATAGAATTCTCAATCTTTAGTGTATCATGAGTTCGCAATACACCTGCCTATGAAATGCTCGGGAAATGATCAAGAATCTAGGATAATGGGCTGGCGTTGACAGATTTTTTCATCGAGACGTAAACTAACGAAGGGAGGGAACGAAATGAAACAGAAATCGAAAGGGGCATATTGGCGAATGATTCGCCCGCATACCCTGACCGCAAGCTTTATTCCGGTCTTGCTCGGGACGTTCATCGTCCTCGATCAAACCGAACTCAAGTGGGGACTTTTCCTTGCCATGTTAGTGGCATCTGTCCTTATTCAAATCGCGACGAACTTATTTAACGAGTATTATGACTACAAGCGTGGTCTTGATCATGAGGGGTCTATCGGGATTGGGGGCTCCATCGTCCGTGACGGATTTACACCGCAGCAAGTATTAGCGGTGGCGCTCGGCATGTATACGATTGCGGCACTACTCGGGCTCTACATTGCGGCATCCACAAGCTGGCATTTGCTTTGGATCGGCGCCTTGTCTATGCTTGTCGGCTACTTATATACTGGAGGGCCGCTACCGATTGCCTATACGCCGTTTGGTGAAATTGTCGCGGGGCTATTCATGGGATATGTCATCATCGGGATTGCCGGCTTTATCCAAATCAATACGGTGACGACGGAGTTGCTACTCGTGTCGTTCCCGATGGCCTTGTTGATCGGAGCAATCTTGCTTGCGAATAACATCCGCGATTTAGATAACGATAAAGAGAATGGTCGAAAAACGATCGCATGTCTAGTCGGTCATCGACGTGCGGTGTATGTATTGGCCGCATTCTTTATCGCGGCATTAATCGGCATCATCTTAGCGGTCGTAATATATGGCGTCACTCCGTGGGTCTTGCTGTCGCTCTTTACGGTGCCGGTCATGGTCCGGGCGATTCAACGGTTTTGGCAGAAGGCAGAGCCGGCCGCATTGATGCCTGCGATGGCGATGACAGCGAAAGTGAACACGCTGTTCGGAGCATGGATGGTCATCGGACTCATCGTTTCAAGATTTGTGTTGTAAAAAAAGAGGAGGCGTTAACGTGTCAGTCGTAAAAGAAATGCTTGCATTCAATAAACGTTTCGTAGAGGAAAAACAGTACGAACCGTTCGTATCTGATAAATTCCCAGATAAGAAAATCGTCATTTTGACGTGTATGGATACACGTTTGACAGAACTGTTACCTCAAGCGCTAGGACTTAAGAACGGAGACGCTAAAATCATTAAAAATGCGGGTGCAGTCTTGTCGCATCCGTTCGGTTCGGCCATGCGCTCCATTTTGGTCGCTCTTTATGCGCTAGGAGCAGAAGAAGTTGTCGTCGTCGGACATTACGATTGTGGGATGGCGGCGATTGAACCGACTGTCGTCATCGAAGAGATGGAGCGTCGTGGAATCGACCCGCAAACGTTGAAGACGCTAAAGTCTTCAGGAATGGATTTGGAGCAGTGGCTCCATGGATTTGATTCAGTTGAAGAGAACGTCGTTCATTCTGTTAACCTGATCAATAACCATCCACTGTTACCACCAGGAACGAATGTACACGGATTCGTGATTGACCCGGCGACGGGACGTCTTGATCCGATCGAAGCATAAGAAAGGAGCGCGTTCAGTTTGAACGTGCTCCTTTTGGGTTATCCGTACGTATTCGTCGGGATGTCATCATAGTTATCTTCTTCTTGCTTTTGTTTCGCTTTCTTTTTGTTCTTTTTGAAGTCGCGTTCGTATTCCTGTTCGCTCGGTGTCTTGAAGAAACGCATCCATGTCGCGTTGATCTCAGATCCGATTAAAATGATCATCCCGGTTAATTGTAACCAGAGCAACGTGACGATGATTCCTCCGAGTGACCCGTAAGTCGAGTCATAACTTCCGAAGTTTGAAACGTATAGGTTGAAACCGAATGAGACGATTTGCCAACCGATGACACCGAAGATGGCACCAGGGATGGTACTTTTCCAAAAGACGTGCTGTTGTGGAGATACTTTATAAAAAATCGAAAGCGTCAAAATGAGGACAACCGTCGTAAGGACATATCGGAACACGTTGATCATCATTTCTTCGGCTCCGGTAATGTTGACGGGTAAATACTCAGTGACGAATGAAATGATTTGAGACCCGAACACGTTCGATAGAATCAGCAGTAGCATCCCGAGTCCAAGCAATATCGTCAATCCGAGTGCCAATCCTTTTTTGACGAAAAAGTTACGTTCATTGTCTTCACCATAAGCATGAAGTGACGTCGTGATCAGACGGTCTACCCCTTTTGAGGCGGACCAAATGGCCAAAATCGCACCGAGCGACAAGAGACCGCCTTGTGGTTCGCCAATCGCCTCGAAAATTCCCGTTAGAAACCCGGAAGCGGCGGACCCGGGTGCCAAATCGTTCAATTGATTTTGAAACGAATCTTGTGAGACATCAAAAAAGGACAAGAGCGCCAAAATAAAGATGATTCCAGGAAAAATGGATAAAAACCAAAAGAATGCTAGGGTAGCCCCGTAGTCTTGTACATCATGCTCTTGAAATCTTCGAAATAACTCTTTCCCAAATGAAAGCCAATTCTTTTTTTCCTTCACTTCTGTCATTGCCATTATAAAACCCTCCTAACTCGATCGTTAAAAAACGTTTCCCGATTTCGGCAGGGTGTACACCTGATTACTCCTCGGATAAGGTCAAATCGTAAAAACGTTCCTCATGTAAGGCGAGTTTTTCAGCAAGTGAAGGTGGACGAACGGGGAGATGAGGGAGTGCAGACCGTTTGATCCACATCGGTGTATACGATCCGTTAGTCTGTTCCTCTTGAAACTCTTCACCTGTTCCGGTCCCGAATTCGCCACCTGTCATCTTCGCCCAATAATAAGGATTTAACTCGTTATTGAATGCGACGTAGGCAGCGACACCTTCTAGTTCCACGTGAACACCGAGTTCTTCAAATGCTTCACGTACGGCCGTCTCTTCTGTTGTGTGCCCATATTCGACTCCGCCACCTGGGAAAACGTAATAGAGGACGTTTTCTTTTTCGCGACGGATCAAAGCCACTTCATCTCGATCATTCATTAAAATGATCGCGCTTCTTAATTTCGTTCGAACCAATGAGATCGTTCCTTTCGTTCCTGTGATTTTGCACAAAACGCATCGACGATTCGCCGATGCGTTCTTTTCATTCTTGCGTAGGTTGTTCTAATGATGCGTACATCTCTTGCGTCAATCCGTTCTCATGAGAGGCGATGACTTTTCCTGCGACGCGCATGCCCAATCGAAGCGCCTCTTCAATCGAGTGTTGTTTCATGAGCTCCGAGATGACAGCGGAGAAGAATGAATCACCCGCCCCTGTGGAGTCGGCGACTTTCACTTTTGTCGTCGGGACGTGACCTTGTTCGTTCGTACGAAGGTCGACATATACAGCGCCAAGCTCACTCATCGTGACGATTGTGAGGGGAGCACCTTTCATGGCGAGTACTTCCGCGACGCGAAGGGCATCGTCCACTGTAACGATTGACATGTCGGACAAAATTTCCGCTTCCTCGCGACTGCAGATGAATCCTGTGAATCCTTGAAGCAAATGACGGTTTCGTTCGATGACGGATAGATGGCCACAGACACCATAAAGCGGTAAATCCATTTCACGGCATAGTTCAATCGTCTCGTTCAAGACGTTGACCGATAAGTCTAAATCGATGGCGACCGCGTCGCTCTCTTCGAAGACCGTATCGATTTGACGTAAAATCGCTTCTTCCATACGGGCTTCGTCTGGTTGTTTCGAAATAGATGTTTGAAGATCACCGTTGTTGTCCATTACAGCGAGCCACATTCCCATACCATTATCGTCAAGCATGTCGACCCCATCGACGTTTACATTCAAGCAACGTAACTCTTCGAGGACACCGACACCGATTTGGTCGTTCGTGACGGTCGAGACGAAGCGGACATCGTTGCCGAGCACACCTAAGTTTTGAGCAACGTTTCGACCTGTTCCGCCATTGGAAAAAGTGATGTCGCCGACATTCTTCGCATCTTTGTGGAGCGGTGCGAAGGAAGTCCCTTTAATATCGACAAACACCTTGCCGATGACTGCAATCGTATTCATATCTTGTACCACCTTTAGTCAATCTTTCGATCTGTTTCAGTCTGTAGACACATTGTTTCAATTATAACGAAATCGACATATTGTTTCAATCATCGATTCCATTTTGTCGAATGGATCACTCCCACGATGACGTGAGGAGTCGGAGGCCGTTCAAAATAACCAAAATGGTTGAGCCTTCATGTCCTACAACCGCGAACGGCATGATGAGTAACTCAAAGATGTTCGTTGTAATCAAGACAAGAATCACACCGAGTGCAAAAACGACGTTCTGTAAGACGATTCGATTTAATTTGCGCGATTGACGAATGGCGTCACTCAATCGGACGAGGTCGTTTTTCATTAAGACGACATCTGCCGTTTCAAGTGCGGCATCCGTACCTTCGCCCATGGCAATCCCCACGTCGGCGGTCGCAAGGGCGGGGGCATCATTGATTCCGTCGCCAATCATCCCGATTGTTCCATATTCCTCTCGTAACACCTTGATTTGCGAAACCTTCTCTTCAGGCAAGCATTCGGCGATATAGCGTGTCAACCCAGCTTCGTTCGCAATAGCGCGAGCGGTTGCCTCGTTGTCTCCGGTAATCATGATGGTCGCAATCCCTAAGTCGTTCAGTCGCTTGATTGCTACCTTTGCCTCGGGTCGTAGCGTGTCACGTAAGGCGTAAGCACCGATTGTACGTGTCTCGTCACTGATGAAGACGAGTGTATGACCGGCCTCTTTCAATCGTTCGACATCATTCTTAAAGAAATCACCGCTTCGGTCAGCGAACTTCTGTTTTCCTACCCGATACGTCGTCCCGTCAATCGTTGCTTCAATTCCGGAGCCTGTGATGTCTTTGAAGTGTGTCATTTCCCCGCTATGTTTTCCGGTGTAGGAAACGAGCGCTTCAGCAAGTGGATGCATCGAATGCTCTTCAATCAAACTGACAATTCGGTTGACGTCCTCTTCATGTAATGAAGGGGAGATGAGCGCTTCTTGCACAATCGGTTTCCCAATTGTGAGTGTCCCGGTCTTGTCAAAGGCGATTGCTTTTAGACGTCCCATGTTCTCGATATGAGCACCGCCTTTAAAGAGAATCCCGTGTTTTGCAGAAGAGGCGATGGCAGCCAGCGCGGCCGGTGTGATGGCGGCGACGAGTGCGCAAGGGGAGGCGCCAACGAGAAGGATCATGCCGCGATAGATGCTCGTTTCAAGAGACCACGACGTGACGAACGGTCCGAGAATGATGATGGCCGCAACAGAGAAGAGCACGATTTGAACATAACGTCCTTCATATCGATCGATGAACTGTGCAGACGGTGATTTCTCTTCTTGTGCTTGTTGGACCATTTGAATGATCTTTTGGAACAGTGTTTCCGTCGCAAGTTTTGTCACTTCGATCGTCAATACCCCGTTCAAGTTGACACTCGATCCGAACACGTCATCACCGACTTGACGATCGACAGGGACGGATTCGCCTGTGATGGCGGCTTCTTCTACGGATGCGTTGCCTTTTACAATTTTTCCATCGACCGGAATGCGTTCACCAGGACGTACATAAATCCGATCTCCGACACGAAGGTCGTCGATATGAACAACTTCGAGTTCATCAGTGTCTGTTAGACGAGTCGCCTGTTCCGGCTGTAATTCCATTAACGATTCGAGGGCACGTTCATTTTTGTTCATCGTATACGTCTCGAGTGCCCCGGATAAAGCAAAGATGAAGATGAGGATTGCCCCTTCCATCCAGTACCCAATCGAAGCGGCACCGATGGCGGCGACAATCATGAGAAGCTCTACATTCAGCGATTTCGTCTCAATCGTATCCGAAATCCCTTCTTTCGCTTTTGCGTATCCTCCGATGAAGAAGGCGGATAAGTAAAGTGTGACATGAATCCAAGGCGCTCCGCCTTGTGTTTCGGCGATATAAGCGAGTACAATCAATACACCGCTAATGAGCGCCATGATCAATTCAATATGTTCGTACCAGCTAGCCCGTTTGAAAACGTGGCTTTTTTCGTGCGTGACCGATTGGACATTCATCGATAATCCCTTCTTTCTAATTGAGAATAAATCTCGATTAAATGATAATGACTGATGATGATTATCATCTTCAATTGGCTTAAAATAAAGAATTTATAGAAGTTTAATCTGAATCCTTTATTTATAATGATTGTTATCTAGATTTATCTTAACACGCTTATCAGTGACTCACAAATAAAAAGATTAAGGAGTTTTTGTGTCATGCAAAATATATTTGAACGCCCTTGGACGGTGGCGTTATTGGCGATTTTCAATACGTTGTTATGGGGGAGTGCGTTCCCATTCATCAAGTTGAGTTATGAGAAACTTGATATCCAATCGAATGAGTATGGGCAACAACTATTGTTCGCTGGCGAGCGCTTTTTACTCGCAGGGATTCTATTGCTCATCATCAGTCAGACCGTTTTGAAACGGTCTGTCCGATTCACCCGTGAAAAGGTAAAGGCGTATGCGCATCTCGGTTTGTTTTTGACGTTTCTACAATACTTGTTCTTCTATATCGGACTGTCCATTTCGACCGGGGTCCAGGGATCAATCATTGCTGGTTCTACATCGTTTTTCCAAATGGCCCTCGCTCATTTCCGATATGAAGACGACAAATTGAATCGATTGAAGGGGTTTGCTTTAACGTTTGGTTTTTCTGGAATCGTCATCGCGAACTGGCCGGCGACCGGATCTGAAGTTGGTTTTGGGTTAGGAGAGATTTTACTCATCTTGGCGATGGTATCCGGAGCGTTCGGGAACTTGATAGCGAAGGACTACTCGAAGACGTATGATGTTGCCCCGATGACGGCTTGGGCGATGGTGATCGGTTCAGTTGGGTTACTGCTGATTGGCTATCTATTAGACCCGAATGGTGTTTCCATGCCGTACACCGGACAGACGATTGCGTTCCTGTTTTACTTGGCGATGTTGTCAGCGATCGGATTTACATTGTGGAACACATTGATGAAATACAATCCGGTCAGTCGAATTTCACTCTATATCTTTTTAGTTCCCTTATTTGGTGTCATGTTGTCAGGGATTTTACTCGGTGAAACGATTCCGTGGAATGCGGTGGTCGGACTCGGATTCGTTATTGTCGGCATTTATTTATCTACGTATTTTCAAGGTCGCCGTACAAAAAAAACGGATGTCATTTGAAATAGAGACAGAGTTGACGGAATTGAAATCCCGTGACAAAATATATTAAAAATTCTGAATTTTAAAGTTCGAAAATCGGTCTTCGTTTGTAAAGACTTGCGTGCGCAATCATTCAAAGGGAGGAGGAGAAACAATGACTAGAAATCGAATCGTTCGAAACATTCTCATCTCACGTCAGCCGAAAGATGAGTACGTCAAGTACGTGATGAAGTGCGTGAGTCAAAGTTTAAAAGAACGTCACGGTCTAGTGGCGACCCGCGCCACAAGACAAGGTGATGATATTCAGACGAGATGGCAGTTCGATGACCGTGTCGTAGAAGTGACGCTAAAATCCGATGTACTCGCTTCGCTAGACACTGAACCATTCGCGCTAGACGAAGTGTTCATCCGAGCTTTGCAGTTAAACGATGATGAAATGGAACGAGTAGTGGAATAAAACAGAGGCAGGTGGTTCATGGGAACCATCTGCCTCTGTTTATAAGTCGATTGGTTTAGCGGTTGACGTGAAGAGTCGTAGCGCTAGAATACCGAGAATGACGGCATACATAAAGAAATAGACCTCTTTCGGTAAAGACAACCAGAAGGCACCGATCATCGGACCTGAGATCGAGCCGATGCTGAATGAAATACTGTAGAGCATGTTTCCCGTCGGCAGTAACGAACGGGGAAGCACCTCTGTCATATGCGCCAAACCGAGTGAATAAGTCGATCCTAGCCCGGCGCCGGCAAGTGCGAATAGGAAGAGTAGACCGACATAGGAATCGACAACAAGATTCGCCAAAGTGAATACGAGGGTACCAAACGTCAGCACGATTTGTAAGATCCGCTTCTTACCGTACAAGTCTGCGAGGCGACCAAGAGGAAGCTGAACGACAATCGACATGACGATGAACGTCGTGATGAGTGTGCTCGTTTCCGTCAAACTCATCCCATTCCGAGACGTAAAAATGGGAAAGTTGGCATTTAAGCTCGCTTCGAGAAACCCATATGTAAAGGCAGGGAGAAGCGTGTATCCCGCACCGACAAGAATCAGTCGAATTCGTCCTTTCGAGTCGGTCTTCACTTTTTCGACCTCCGGAAACTCGTTCTCGACTTTAAAGACGAGCATCAACGAAGCGAGACAGAAGAAGACGATGATGAGGAACGGTAACCAAAACCATAGGTCGACGAGTGGTGCGATCAATGGACCGATGGCAAAACCGAGACTGAAAGACATTCCATAATACGCCATCGCTCGACCGAGACTGCTCTTTTCACTTGCTGAGGTCACCCATACTTGTGACCCGTAGTGTAGAGCCGAGTCGCCGAATCCGATGAAGAAGCGCATCATCGCCCAAACGAGTAAGGACGGCCAAATCGGTAAAGCGAAGGTCGCGACAGCCGTCAATACGATACCGAGGACGATGGTCGGTCGGAATCCATATTTACGGACGAATCGCTCCAGGAGAGGCGCAGAGACGATCACACCGACGTAAAGCATCGTCGCGTTCAGTCCGTTCACCCAGGCCGGGGCCCCATCCCGTTCAATCAACGTGGATAAGAGTGGGATGAGCGCACCTTGAATCAAACCGGAAATAAAGACAATCAATAGTAAAATCATAAAACGAAAACGGAGCATAGGTTCACCTCATGAAGTCAAAGTAAAAAGCCGAGAAGGGTCTCAGCTTTTCGTGTCGTCAATCGGTTGTGGAGAGTGATTCAAATGCAGCAATTCATCATCCCAACTGCCTTGACTAAACATTTCATCATGCTCTACTTTGTCTGAAACGAATGCGGCTGTCAATAAGATGCTCAGTACTCCGCCAAAAATAATGATGGCCATCACGGTAATCATGAGGATATAAATCGCAGTCATCTACACGCACCTCGATTCATTTAATATACAGAACATTTCCCGAATCAAAATATTTAAAACGATGTAGCTTTACGAGATTGGAAATCGACCGTCGGATAATAGGCTTGTTTAACGAGTGCGTTCGGCCCGAGACACTTCACGGCAGGGCAGTGACAAGAGAGTGTAGCGTTCAATTGGCTGTTCGTCCACTTATCATACGCCTCTTGGAATGGTGTGTCATAGACGGTGCCGAGTGAACCGAGTTCATCACCGAAATCGGTCACGATGATCTGTCCGTCAAAGATATTCGTATTGAGACGAGAACGTCCATCTGGGTCGTTTCGAACGGTCACGTTTTTTGTTTCATGAAGTCGCTTCAACAGAGCACGGTCTTCAGGTAGGTCAGAACATGCATAGAATGGTAACGTCCCGAACAACATCCATACGTTCTCGTCACGGGCATCGAGTAAGTCATGGATGGCTTGTCGCGTATCAGCGAGCGATGCTGATTCGAGGGCGCTAGCGAAGTCTGCGGGGTACATTGGGTGAACCTCATGTCTTTGGCAACCAAGTGAGACAATTTCTTCATGGATTTCTTTCAAATGAGGAATCGTCCGCTTGTTGATCATCGTCTCCGCGGATACAATGATTCCTTCAGATGTGAGAGCACGTGCGTTGTCTTTCATCGTCTGGAGCATTTTCAATCGGGCCTCTTCACTCGGTTTCCGGTCCATCATCGCGAATCCGCCTTCAAGGAAATCGTCATCGGTGCCCCAGTTATGCGAAATGTGCAAAACGTCCAAGTAAGGGGTAATAAGATGATAGCGAGATAACGGTAGCGTCAAATTCGAGTTGATTTGCGTACGGGCCCCACGTTCTTTCGCATAACGTAACAATGGAACGACATAGTTGCGGACCGATTTCATGGACAGCATCGGTTCACCGCCTGTGATGGAGAAGGCACGCAAATGTTCGATCTCATCCAGTCGTTGAATCAATAGGTCGAGCGGAACTTCTGGTTCTTCCGTTTGGTCGAGCATATAACCGACCGCACAATGTTCGCAGCGCATGTTACACAGCTTCGTTGTGGTTACTTCGACGTTGGATAAGACGAGTCGACCGTGTTCGACTTGGTCGAGATAGGCTTCCCAAGGGTCGAAAGTTGGGGAGATGTTTTGCATGTGGATTCCACCTTTTCATCAAGTTACACGAAATAGTATGCTATAATAGCAACTCTTTGTCACGAACCAAAGGAGCGATTACAAGATGGGTAAATCACGAACAGATACTGCCGGAAAGATGAACGTCCTAAAATCGAGAACGGAATTACTCTGTCTATCGGTCAATACGCTAGACGAGCATACGACACCTGAAGATTTACATCGCCTGTTAGCCGACATTGATTCGTTGCGCGCTAAAGTAGTGCGTTACGCCAAAGACCTAGAACAATCGTCTCGAAAGGATGAATCAGATTGAAATTAATTACAGGAGATTTTAAAGATGTCACGGTCGAACGACTTGGCATTAATGGAGAAGGCATTGCGACACTTAATCGCATGGTCATCTTCATTCCGAACTTATTGCCGGGAGAACGAGCCAAAGTCGAAATCACGCGTGTGGAAAAAAACTATGCGGAAGCGCGTGTCGTCAAACGAGATAACGACTCGAAAGACCGCGTCAAAGCACCTTGTCCGATTTACGATGAGTGCGGGGGCTGCCAAATCCAACATATGAGTTCACGTCTGCAGATGGAGTATAAGGAAGAAATCGTTCGAAACGCCTTCCGTCAAAAGACGAAACTAAACGTGGACAAATCGGATATCCGTCCAACAATCGGAATGGAAGATCCATGGTATTACCGGAACAAGTCACAATTCCCACTCGGCACGCGTCGCGGTGAGATCGTATCAGGTCTCTACAAACCGAACTCGAACCATCTCGTGCCGATCGAGCACTGTATGGTCCAACAACGGGATACGACGAACATCAACAATGCGATTGTCCGTATTTTAAACGAACTTGATATTCCCGTCTACGATGCACGTCGCGACACGGGGTACGCGCGTACAATCGTCGTCCGTTCGGGGTATAACACGAACGATGTTCAAGTCGTTTTGGTCGTCGGACATGAAGATGTCCCTGATTTAGATGAATTGAGCGACCGCATCATGGAATTGCCGAATGTTGTGTCGTTCCATATCAATATCAATGCAAACCGTTCGGGTGTTATTTTCGGTTATCGGACAGTTCACATCGCCGGTCAGGAGAAAATGGATGAACAATTAGACGACGTGCATTATCACTTATCACCACGCGCATTCTTCCAGTTGAATCCGGCACAGACAGAAAAAATGTACCGTGAAGTGGTCGAGGCCGCAGGATTGACAGGTGAAGAACGTGTGATCGATGCGTATGCAGGAGTAGGGTCGATCGGACTTTGGTTAGCCCCATATGCGAAAGAAATCCGTGGAATGGAAGTCGTGCCGGAAGCGGTCGAAGATGCCAATGACCATATGCGTGAAAATGGCTATAACCATGTCACATACGTCGAAGGGCGTGCCGAGCATTGGATTCCACGTTGGGTAAAAGATGGATGGATCCCAGACGTCATCGTAGTCGACCCGCCACGCACAGGGATGGACCATCAATTGATCAATTCCATCATCTCTTCTAAAACGAAGCGAATCGTTTACGTGTCATGTAACCCGCAGACGCTCGCACGTGACGCCGACCAGTTGATGAAAGCGGGATACAAAGTGAATTACGTACAGCCGTATGATATGTTCCCACAGACATCTCATGTCGAGTCGGTCGTCGTATTCGAGAAAAAGAAAAAGAAAAAATATTGACGAGACCGTGAAAAGGCTTGTCACGTAAGCGTTTTCACGATATAGTTCAGATGTCAGACTTCTTTTCAAATATAGAAGTGGAGGAACATCCTATGATCTCACAAGAACGCGTACAAGAACTCGTCCATAAAGCCATCGAAGCGCGCAAACGCGCCTATACACCGTATTCAAAGTTTAAAGTAGGAGCTGTCGTCATCGATACATCAGGAAATGAAATTACCGGGTGTAACGTGGAGAACGCCTCGTACGGACTATCGATGTGTGCCGAACGCACAGCCATTTTTAAAGCCGTGTCAGAAGGTAGTGACGCGATTGAAACGGTCGTCGTCGTCGGTGACACAGAAGGCCCGATTTCACCATGCGGTGCGTGCCGCCAAGTGATCGCTGAATTCGCTGGTGAAGACTTCACGTTGATTCTTGCAAACTTGAACGGTGATACGAAAGTGATGACGAAAGAAGAGATGTTGCCTTACGGATTTTCACCGAAGGATTTAACATAACAAGCTGCGGACAAACGTCCGCAGCTTGTTTATTTGTCTTTATATTTCTTTTCACTCACTGACTCATCTTTCGAGTGACGTTTATTCTTTTCATCCTTCACTCGTTCGTTCAATTCCTCGACAGGAATCGGGTCGACGGTTTGCATGCCGTCCTCGTCAAAAATACTCTCTTTATCCGTGTCTACCGCGTCTGGATTATCAAACGGACGTTTCGAGGTAGGTCGTTTCTTTTCCATTCAATCGCCTCCTTCCATTAGCCATTCCACTCGTAGAAATGTTGTAAACGTTTTCGATAATGGTTTTGAGATTATAAAATGGTGGAATGAAGAGTGCATAGTGAAGGAGGGGTTAGGATGGATCGGAAAGTGTTGATGGGGATTGTCTTAGGTGTTGCCGGTGCGGCGCTCGTTGCACCAAAAGTGGCGGCGCTGCTTTCGCAACGTGAGGAAGAAGATACGTGGCAGAAGATGGATGAGCGGGAAAGTGTCGATGCGGATCAGGATGAGGCGGAGCAAGGGCTCACGCAACTCGATTCGAGTCACCGTGCCGAATGGCAGGCGAACGGTTTTCCGCAGACGCATGCCGAACGTGAACGACTCGAGCAAGAGTCAACCGAACAATATAAAGGGAAAGACATATGAAAAGGCAGCCATCGCGGCTGCCTATTTACATATCAAATTCATCGTCAGGTAGAAGCGGCAGACCGACAGTGACAGTCGTTCCTTGTCCGACTTCAGAGCTGAAATGAAGAGACCCTTCATGACGCTCGATAATGTGCTTCGCAATGGCCAAACCGAGGCCGGTTCCGCCATCTTTTCGTGTCCGTGATTTATTGACACGATAGAAGCGTTCCGTCAATTTGTCTAAATCTTCTTTCGGGATGCCTCGACCTTCGTCACGTATTTCCGTAATTGCATATTCGGTTTCGGCGAACGTTTTCACATGAATCGTCTTGCCAGCGTCCGTATATCGGAGCGCGTTGTCGAGAAGATTGCCGATGACTTGTTCGAGTCGGTCATGGTCACCGAGGATGATCAAGTCGAAGTCTAAATCCGATTCGATTGTCACGCCTTTTGCCCGGGCAATCGGTTCAAGACGATAGAGAACGTCTTCAAGCACTTGCGAGTAAACGACCGGTTCTTTCGTCATCGGGTATGAGTCCCGCTCTAGCTGGGCGAGATCGAGTAAGTCCGTGACAAGGCGCTGAAGCCGGTTCGTCTCGTTCTCGATGATGTCGTAATATTGCGCCCTCGTTTTTTCGTCCAACGTTTCATCTTGAAGCATCTCGGTATAACCGCGGATGTAGGAGAGTGGCGTGCGAAGTTCGTGACTGACGTTAGCTAGAAACTCTTTACGCTGCTCTTCAACAAGTCCGAGCGATTCCGCCATCGAGTTGAGCGTGTCTGCGAGTTCACCGATTTCATCGTCGTAGACGATCGGGATGCGGTGGGAGAAATCACCTTGCGCATAGACTTGAGAGGCACGCTTCATCTGAATGAGTGGTTGGATGATCGTGTCGATGATCTGTTTACCGAATAGGAGCAAGTTCACGATCATGAGGACGAGTAAAAACGTGATCATGAGCCGAATCGGTTGGAACGGTTCACTGATTTTACTGAGCTCCATATACAAAATGAGTGCATTGTCGAGTTCATCGTCGCGGATGAGAGGAAATGCGGTCATCAAAATGTCGACGTCCTCGGTCGGATGTTTCCGGGTCACCGAGATGGCATAACCGTCCTGCAACCGTTCGAGGTCTTGCTGCCTTAAAAAAGTTTTACCGGAGCCGAGGGTGTCCTCTCGAACGGAGGAGAGGAACACTTTCGTCTCGGTCAATTCGTTCGTGTACGTCATACTATCGGCGAACGCGTCCGAGAAACCGTCGGCCTTATAGATGGTGACAAGTTTCTCACCGCGATTGATGAGCAGTTCTTCTTGCGTTTGAATATAGAACTTGTCGTACAGATAAAACGTCATGATGAGAAACACGAACGCTGAGAAGAGGCTGGCTGTCCAGATGGTAATCCAAATCCGCTTCCTGATCGTGTATCGTTTCATCCGTTTGCCTCGAATTTGTAGCCAATTCCCCAGACTGTATGAATATAACCGCCCGCCTCGCCGAGTTTCAGGCGAAGCGTCTTAATGTGAGTATCGACCGTGCGAAGGTTACCATGATACTCGGTCCCCCAAATTTGATCGAGCAATTGTTCACGAGAGAATACTTTCTCGTCGTTCGTGATGAACAGATAGAGCAAATCAAACTCTTTTCGTGTCAAGTTGACGGTCTTCCCTTTCACACTGACGGTACGTCCTTCGATATCGATTGAGAGGACCCCGACATCAAACGTCGCTTCTTGTTCTTTTGAGAAGCTGTGCGTGCGACGGAGCGTCGCTTCGATTCGTGCGAGTAATTCGCGTGGGCTAAACGGTTTCGTGATGTAATCGTCTGCCCCGATTTTGAGGCCGTGAATGCGGTCGAGCTCTTCTGAGCGTGCCGTCAACAGGATGATGGGTACGTTTGAGAACTCACGGATGCGCATGCAAGCCGTCAATCCGTCGAGTTCCGGCATCATCACATCAAGTAAGACGAGATGGATCGTCTCTTCTTTCAAGCGTTCAATCGCTTCAAGGCCGTTTGAGGCGGTGACCGTCTCATACCCTTCTTTTTCTAAATTTGATACAAGTAAATCGCGCATTTGTTCTTCGTCGTCGGTCACGAGGATACGAAACATTGATTCTGACATATGCCATTCTCCTTTGCAAAACGGTTAACGGGAGTTGTGATAAATCCCTCATACTTCTATCATACCTATCTCTTCGAATTAGAACAGATTTATTCGGCTCCGACAAGTTCCCTCCATCAAATCCACACAAAAACGCCACAAAAAAGCCAATTCTTTGACAGAATTGGCTCATGCTTCGAGTTGTGCCTCGTATGGCACTTCGTATTCCGGGACGTGCAGGGCATGCAAGTACAATTGGAAGCTCGACTTGGATACCTCGTATAAAACATACTCCACGTCACCTTGGTTGATCTCCGCGAGCAGTTCAGAGCGGATCTCGTTCGCGCAAAACGCGTACGGGAGCTTCTTTGCTGCCGCAATCGATCGTTCATTCGATTTACGGATTTTTAAAAATACGCTCTCAATATCAAGCTCGAAGAACAGTTCTGAGAAGAACGCCTCTTTCGCCACTTGATTATAACCTTTGCCGTGATACGGCTTGCCAAGCCACGTGCCGAGGAATCCATAGCCGGATTCGACATCGAACAAGCTGATCGTCCCAATCGGGGTGCCATACTCGTTCGTGATGGTACGTGAGATGATATTTCCTTGCTCTTCTAGCTCGATGATTTGCTTCGTGCTAAATAAAAACTCGTCAAAATGGACCGTCTTTTGACGGACATACGGAAAGACATCTGGGTGTTGCATCAGTTCGAACAACTCCGCGCAGTCGGTGAGCTCACGAAATTTGAGCACCTTTACATTCCTCCTCCTATTTCAGACCGCTGAAGAATAGTCGTAACGAAAGCATACTTCTGGCTTCGCTGTTCGAACCGCCTTGGCTGCTTTATGAAGTTACAAGATAATTTTATATAGTATTTTTAAAAAAGCAAGTAAATTATGCGTAAAAACCCTTATGAAAAATAATGAAAATTACTCGACCTCATGATGGGTTGCAGCACGGTCCGTTTTGTACACGACTTCACCGTTCACAATGGTCATAATCGGCTTCGATAAGTAGTCGAGCGGGAAGTGACTCCAAAGCACCAAATCGGCATCTTTTCCGACTTCGAGAGAGCCGATTCGGTCGGCGACACCTAGTGATTCAGCCGGATTGATGGTGATTCCGCGTAACGCGATGTCGACAGGCAGTCCTTCACGTGCTGCAAGTCCGGCGCACAAGTTCAAATATTGGACCGGTGTGTACGGATGGTCGGTCGTGATGGAGACGATCATGCCGTGCTCATGGAGAATGCGATACGTCTCCCACGTCTTGTTCTGAAGCTCGATTTTAGATTTTCGAGTAAACGTCGGTCCGACGGTGACATGTTTCACACCGAGTTCTTGTAATTTTTCAACGACGAGATGACCTTCTGTACAATGCTCGATGCGATAGTCGAGATCGAACTCTTGGGCAAAGCGAACGACAGATAAAATGTCATCGGCGCGGTGGGCATGCACACGAATCGGCATCTCTCGGTCGAGGGCAAGTTGAATCATCTGGCTGCCGAACGTTCCGATCGTTTTGGTCGACCCGACGGTACGGAACGCTTCACGAAGCAACCCCATAATCCCCATCCGCGTCAAATCACCGGTTTTCCCCATACTATGAATCCGTTTCGGGTTTTCGCCGAGCGCCATCTTCAATCCGGCATAACGACGGACGATCATGTCGTCAATATAGCGACCGTGTGTTTTGATGACACTGGTCACACCACCGATGACGTTCATACTTCCTGGCATGACCTGAACGGCGGTTACGCCTGCCATCAGCGCTTCTTGAAATCCTTCGTCAAGCGGGTATACCCCGTCAATCGCACGAGCATGAGGCGTCATCGCTTCGACCGTTTCATTGGCGTCGTTCCCGACAGAGCCGGTTCCTTCGTCATATAATCCGAGGTGGGTGTGAGCATCGATGAAGCCGGGGAATAAAAAGTTTCCTTCGGCTTCAATGACATGCTCCCCGTCAGTCGGTTCAAGCAAATCGGACATTTCGACGATTTTCCCGTCCCGAACACGGAGGTCTCCGTAAAAATGGGGGGCAGTGATTGGGTAAATATGGGCATTTCGGATTAGTAAGTGACTCACAATTCATTCTCCTTAAGCATCTTGTAGTAGTTGTGTTAGAGCCGGTTCCAATGTTTCATAGCGGAACTCGAAACCGTGTTGAAGTGCCTTCGTCGGAACGACTTTCGCTCCTTCTAGGACGATGACGCTCTTTTCACCGAGGACGAGTTCCATCATTGGGGCAGGTGCCGGGATCCAGTGAGGACGGTGCATCACGTTCGCAATCGTCTTCCCGAACTCGTTCATCGTCACCGGTGTAGGTGCAGTACCGTTGACCGGTCCTTCGATAGAATCGGTCTCGATGACGTGCACGAACAAGCGGACGAGGTCGTCTAAATGAATCCAAGGAACCCATTGCTCGCCTGAACCAATTTTACCACCGACCCCGAATTGATAGGGGAGTTTCATTAAAGGGAAGGCACCGCCATCATTCGATAAGACGACGCCGGTGCGCATCGTCACAAGACGAACGCCTAAATCACGAATGGGTTCTGCTTCCTGTTCCCAGAGGACGCAGACATTCCCGAGGAAATTAGTCCGTGTCGGTAATGGGGTTTCTTCGGAATACGTAATGGAACGATCTTCACCGTATATGCCGATGGCCGAGCCGCTAATGACGACCTGTGGCTTTTGTTTCAACTGTTGAATGATCCGGACGACTTCCTTCGTCCCTTCGATTCGACTTTGAAGGATGGCTTGTTTCTGTTTGTGGGTCCATCGTCCGTCGTTGATTGAGGCGCCGGCCAAATGGATGAACGCATCTGTTCCCTCGAGTTCCTCTTCTGGTTTACTATTCGGTGTCAACCATTCGATAAACGACACACCGCGATGGCGGGGACGTGGATGACGTGTCAACACGACGACTTGATGTCCGGCGTCGGCCAGTGCACGAACGAGTGGTTGACCGATGAGCCCGGTTCCACCGGTGATTGCGATTTTCATGAAATTCCCTCCGATATCATGTGTTGTTTCTAAAATGGGTATAAGTCAGTATATCCAGATGAATACCCTTTCTTCTAACTTATCAAAAATCCTCTACGTTTCTTGAACGTGATATGTTAGAAACATGGAATGGAGGGGAGTCGTTGTGAAAATTGCAAAGTTCACGACCCAGAAGAAGAACCAAGACCGACTGAACGTCTTCATCGAACGGGAAGGGAAAGAGGAGTTCGCGTTCGCTATCGATGTCGATGTGTTCATCAAGTATGGGCTCACAAAAGGGATGGAGCTCGAAGACGATTTTGTGCAAGACGTCCTTGAGGCGGAAGAAATTCAGAAAGCCTATAAGTTAGCCATCAATTATTTATCGTATCGAATGCGTGCCATCTCAGAGGTACGGGACTATCTCGTGAAGAAAGAGTTAAGTGAATCCGCTATCAAACATGCCATCACACGACTGATCGAGCAGCGCTATTTGAACGATGAGGAGTTCGCGAAAGCGTATGTCCAGACGAAATTCAACACGAGTCCAAGTGGGCCGATCAAAATCAAACGCGAGCTCGAACAGCTCCGAATCCCAACGGACGTTGTTGAATCCGTATTAGAATCAATCTCACACGAAGATCTCGTCGAGAAGGCCGGAAAGTTCGTGAAAAGGAAACAACTGGAAACGAATCGTCGTTCTGCCACAGAAGTGCAACAAAGAATTCAACAAACCCTGATGCAAAGGGGGTTTACCTTTGATATTATTTCAGAGGCGATTCAAACTTTTTGGGAAGAAGAGGACGAAGATGTCGAGGTTGCGGCATGTCTGAAACAGGCTGAGAAGTTGAGTCGGAAGTTCAGCGGGTACGATGCGTTCGAGCGCAAACAGCGTATGAAGATGCAGCTTCGACGCAAAGGATTTCCGTATGATGTGATTGAACGTACGTTAGATCGACTCGCTGAAGAAGAATCGTGATGGGACATCTGTTTACGGTAGGGGAAAACACGAAAAGGTGGGTCTATATTGACGATTTTAGAATGGATTACAGCACTGACACCGATTGTGGCCGTGCTCATCTTATTGGTCATTATGCGTTTACCTGCATCGGTAGCCATGCCCTTGTCACTCGTGACGACGGCAATTTTAGCGTTTTTCGTCTGGCAATTGGATGCGACACGAATTATGGCGGCGATATTACAAGGACTCGTCATCGCCGTCACGACAGTATGGATTGTCTACGGGGCGATCGGAATGATGAATACGATGAAAGAAGGGGGCGGGATGAACGCGATTCGCTCCGGATTCGTCAACATCACACCTGACCCGCGTATTCAAGTTTTGATTGTCGGATGGTTATTCGTTTCATTTATTGAAGGCGCATCTGGATTCGGGACGCCTGCAACGGTTGCAGCACCGCTCTTGATCGCACTCGGATTTCCGCCGATTGCCGCCGTTGTCATTGCATTATCCGCAGACGTGTCGGCTGTGACATTTGGTGCGGTCGGGACACCGGCACTTATCGGGATCGGGAACGGTCTATCTTTAGATGTGAACCAGCCTGAGTCGATTGCCTTCTTGACAGAGGTCGTCTTACAGACGGTGTTGATCGATATGGTAGTCGGACTATTCATCCCGTTCATTTTAATTTTGATGTTGACGCGTTTCTTCAGTAAGGAAAAGTCGATAAAACCTGCACTCGAGGTATTTCCGATCGCGATTGTGGCGGCGCTGTTGTACAGCGTACCGGCGTACATTTGGACACTCATCCTCGGGTTTGAGTTCGGTGGCATGCTCGGTGGTTTAACCGGTCTCGTCATCCTCGTTGCTATGGCTCGTAAAGGCATTCTCATGCCGAAACGTGTCTGGACGTTTGATGGATATGTGGATGAATTAGAACCATCTACTGAGAAAGTGACGCTCAAATCAACCACGCGTGAATTACCACAGTGGAAGGCGTGGGCACCTTATCTCATTTTGACGATTTTCTTAGTTCTCACCCGTACCGTACCATTTTTAAACGAACTCTCTCGCAGTGTCCGGATCAATCTCCCGAACATCCTCGGGGTAGAAGGAGTTTCGACGTCTTGGGAACCGTTCTATTCACCAGGTTTCATGTTCATTCTGACGATTATTGCGACATTCTTCTTACACAACATGAGTTGGTCACAAGTGACATCGGTGTTTAAGGCGACGACACTTGGAGTCGTCGGAACGGCCATCACGTTAGCGGCGTCGGTTCCGATGGTCCGCATATTCATCCATTCTGAAAATGGGGGTGCCGGACTCGCTTCGATGCCGGTCGAACTCGCGACGGCAGCTGCTGACACGTTCGGCGGGGTTTGGCCGCTTGTCGCACCGTGGATTGGGGCGCTCGGCGCCTTCGTGTCAGGGTCGGCGACCTTCTCGAACATGATGTTTTCAAGTTTAACGACAAACGTTGCGGAGTCGGTTGGACTCAATGAAACGCTCGCTTTATCGATGCAGATGGCAGGGGCGAACGCAGGGAACATGATCTGTGTGCTGAACGTCGTAGCGGTCGCATCGGTTGCTGGATTACTCGGCAAGGAAGGGACCATCATCCGTTACACGCTCATGCCGATGATTTATTACGTGACGGCCACAGGGGTCATTGGTCTCATTTTAGGCATGTTTTTCTTAAACTAAATCAAGTTACAATTTTTTTACAGAATAATGTTGACAATTTTCAGAACAGTTTGCTAAGGTTTGAGTAGATTTTAAAACTATGAAACGAGAGGAGCCAGAACGATGAACAACATTGCACTCACAAACACACTCAAAACATCATATGGCTACTCATATTTAACTGCGTGACATTGGCAGCTGGATAGGGGTAGTGTCCTTTCCCTGACCATGCAAAAGACTGAAGACTACTTCAAGCGCGCTTCATTTGATTGGTTGCACAATCAGGTGGAGTGCGCTTTTTTGCGTGTTCGGATGGATTGGGCGGAAGGGGGAAATCAGTCATGAAACTGATTAAGCAATTGGATTGGTTTATTAAAAGACAGAAACGAACGTACGTGATTGCGATTATCTTATTGATCATCACAGGGGTTGTAGATATGCTGCCACCTTGGATTATCGGTCAGGCAATCGATGCGATTCGTGAAGGAAGTTTGACGACAGAGCGATTGATTCTGATTGTATCGTCGCTACTCGGCATCATGGTGTTATCGTACGTGATGTCATACTTGTGGATTGCCCGACTCTTCGGGACAGCCTTTTTACTTGAAAAGAAATTGAGAGGTCGCTTCTTTGGTCACCTTCTCAAACAAACACCGCGCTTCTATCAACAACATCGTACGGGTGACTTGATGGCACTTGCGACGAATGACTTAAAAGCGGTGGAGCGTACAGCGGGATTTGGGGTCATGACATTAGTCGACTCGTTCAACATGACGCTCATCGCCTTGACGATTATGGGCGTGTTTATCGATTGGAAGTTGACGCTCGCAGCACTCTTGCCGATGCCGATTCTCGCGTGGTCGATGAATAAACTTGGGAGTCAAATTCATACACGGTTCACGGCAGCCCAAGATTCGTTCGGCGTGATGAACGACCAAGTCGTTGAATCCATCTCCGGTCTTCGGGTCGTTCGTTCCTTCGTTCAAGAAGAGGCGGATACGAAAAAGTTTGACGACATCACGGATGACGTGATGGCGAAAAACATGCATGTCGCTAAAATCGACGTCTTGTTTGAGCCGGTCATCAAATTACTCGTCGGACTCAGTTATTTGATCGGACTCTCGTTCGGGACGTATCTCGTCTTTACGAACGACATCACGCTCGGTCAACTCGTTTCCTTCAACATTTATTTAGGGATGTTGATTTGGCCGATGTATGCCTTCGGGGAACTCATCAACGTCGTCCAACGAGGAACGGCGAGCTTGGAACGGATTGAGACGACGATGAATGAGGTACCGGACGTTTCATCAACCGGAACGGTTCACATCGATGTACCGGAGAAGATCACCTTCAAATCGCTTTCATTCCGTTATCCAAACGCGAATCGGGAGTCGTTAGAGGACATCGTCCTGCACGTCTCGCGTGGTGAGACGATTGGAATTGTCGGACCGACTGGAGCTGGGAAGACGACGTTGTTACGTCAATTGCTCCGGGAGTATCCGATTGACGATTCCCTTCTCGTGAACGGGGTGCCAATCTCGGACATTAAACTTGAAACGGTCCGTGGCTGGAGCGGCTATGTGTCACAAGAGCATCTCTTATTCTCAAAAACGGTGCGTGATAACATTCGTTTCGGAGTGGATGATGTTTCGGATGAAGCACTCGACAGAGCCATTCATCTCGCGGCGTTCGATACAGACATCGAACACTTGGAGAACGGTCTCGATACCGTCGTTGGGGAGCAAGGGGTCATGCTGTCAGGTGGACAAAAGCAACGATTGTCGATTGCACGCGCCTTACTGAAAAATCCTGAGATTCTGCTTCTTGACGATTCGCTCTCAGCAGTCGATGCGAAGACGGAATCACGCATAATCGATTCGGTCCGCACGAGCCGTGAGGCGAAGACGACCTTTATCGTGGCGCACCGTCTTTCTGCGGTGGCACATGCTGACCAAATTCTCGTCCTTCAAGATGGACGAGTTACCGAGCGCGGCACCCACGACCAACTGATGGAACGACACGGTTGGTACTATGAACAATTTATTCGACAAGGAGAGACGGAGTAATCCGGGAAAGGGGGAATCTCTCATGATCGATCAATATGAATTAGATCCGGTCCGCCGGAAGAAAACGATCCGCTCACTCGTTGGTTATGCCAAGCAAGTGAAGCGCTCCATCTTCCTCGGACTGACATTACTCTTTTTAGCGGTCGGTGCAGAACTTGCCGGGCCGTATATCGCCAAAATCATTATCGATGAGCATATCGTCGCCATCGAACGTGACTGGGTTCAAGTCGAATCCGGCGGTAGTGTTTCCTTTAATGGAGATTCGTATGAGAAAGAAACGAGACTAGATGGCCAAGAGGTGATTCAGCCGGTCTCGATCGTACAAACGACCGATGGGTACTATCTCGTACCTGAGGCGATTATGAGCGGAGGCGTCCGTGAAGTCGATGGCGACGTGCTGACGATTTCAAGAGGGGACGAAACGGCGACATATGACAATATTGTCTCGCTCTCGTCGACCGACGTGTTCCAGTTTTATCAGACGGATTTACGAGCTGTCCTTCTCTTATCGGGATTGTACGTCGTCCTGTTACTATTTGCGGCCGGATTGAACTGGGGACAACAGATGCTCCTACAACGATCGGCGCATAAAATCGTCAAAACTATGCGTCTTGACGTGATGAAGCATCTTCAAACGATTCCGGTACGCTATTTTGACCAGACACCAATCGGGAAGATTGTCAGTCGTGTCACGAATGACACAGAGACGATACGCGACCTGTATTTAGGAGTGCTCGCTCGCGTCTTCCAAAGTGTCGTCATGATGATCGGGGTACTCATTGCGATGTTCTTCCTAGACGTGCGTCTAGGGCTCGTCTCGCTCATTATCATCCCGGTCGTCATCGTCTGGATTAAGTTGTTCCAACGTTTCTCGACAAAAAATAACTTCCGTGTCCGCGCACTCGTCGCGGATATGAACGCGCAGTTGAATGAGAGCATTCAAACGATGCCAATCATTCAATCATACGTCCGCGAAAATCTCGTTTATGACGAGTTCAATGAGAAGAACAGCGACAACTTCCAAACGAGACGGAAACTGTTGAAATTGGATGCGTTGATGAGCCACAACCTCGTCAACTTCTTCCGAAACATGGCGCTCGCCTTACTCATCTGGTTTGTCGGGGCCCAAACGCTCGGTACGGGAAGTGTCCTGACACTTGGGATTCTGTACGCGTATATCGACTATGTCTCGCGGATCTTTGAGCCAGTGACACAAATCATGAACCAATTGTCACCACTCCAACAAGCGCTCGTCTCGGCCGACCGGATGTTCCAACTGCTCGACGAAAAAGGGGAACCGGTCTCATCGGAACGTCTTCCACGCTTTAAAGGGGATGTCGTCTTTGATGATGTCACGTTCAGTTATGAAGCAGGGAAACCGGTGTTGCAACAGATTGAACTACACGCCGCTCCTGGTGAAACGGTCGCACTCGTTGGACATACGGGAAGCGGGAAGAGTTCAATCATGAACTTGCTCATGCGTTTCTATGACCCATCCGCCGGAGTCCTCCGAATCGATGGCATGGACGTGACAAAACTACCGACGCAGGCGGTACGAGACCATCTCGGGATCGTCTTACAAGACCCGTTCCTATTCACTGGAACGATTCGCACGAACGTCACGCTTGGCGATGAGACGATTACGGACGAACAGGTATGGAAAGCACTCACAGCCGTCGGGGCAGACCGTTTCGTGAAGCAGCTACCGCAAGGCATCGATGAACCGGTGATTGAGCGTGGAGCTTCACTCTCGAGTGGAGAACGACAGTTGATCAGTTTCGCACGCGCCCTCGTCTTTGACCCGGCCATCCTCGTCCTCGATGAAGCGACAGCGAGCGTCGACTCGGAGACGGAGGCATTGATTCAGGATGCGCTCAAAACACTCACGTACGGTCGGACGACATTTGTCATCGCGCACCGACTTTCAACGATTCGGGAAGCGGACCAGATTCTCGTTCTCGACCACGGTCGAATCATTGAGCGAGGCAACCACCAGTCACTCATCGAGTATGGCGGTGTCTATGCCCGAATGCATGAATTACAGAGTAAACAACAAGCGATCAGTTAAGGAGGTCACATGGAAATCAAGGGGAAATATAACCGCGCCAAAGTGTTCAACGAACGAATCGATGATATGACGCGGAATCAAATTGAAACATTGCTCGACCAACCGTTCACACAAGGGGCATCGATTCGGATCATGCCGGACATGCATGCGGGGAAAGGGTCGGTCGTTGGAACGACGATGACGATTCAAGACAAAGTCGTGCCAAACCTGGTCGGTGTCGATTTAGGGTGTGGGATGCTTTGTACGGAAATCAAAGCCAAGCGAATCGATTTTCAACGACTCGATGACCTCATTCGTGAACTCGTACCGAGTGGAATGAACATTCGGGAGAAGGTTCACCCATACGCATCTGAACTTCCACTAGAAGAGGTGCGAGCGCCGTATAAACTCGACCGAGCCTTGCGCTCGGTCGGGTCGCTCGGCTCGGGGAACCACTTTATTGAAGTGAACCGAGATGACTCGGGACGTACGTTTCTCGTCATTCATTCCGGTTCGCGCCATCTTGGGGTGCAGATTGCCGATCACTATCAGGAGCGAGCGATTCAACACATGATGGAAACACATGATGTAAAAGAAGAAATTGAGCGTTTGAAAGCCTTAGGTCGACAACACGAAATCTCGGCTTATCTGGAAACAGAGCGGGCGTCACGTAAACCATTTCGAGACCTGGCTTATGTGGAGGGGACGGATATGGACGATTACATGCATGACGTGCGCATCGCTCAACAATATGCGGCGGCGAACCGTCGTGCGATGACGGATGTGATTGTCGAAGCGATGAATTGGAACATCGTCGATCAATTCGACACCGTCCATAACTATATCGATCATGATGCGATGATCCTGCGAAAAGGGGCCATCTCCGCTCAAGAAGGAGAGCGAGTCATCATTCCGATGAACATGCGAGACGGTTCGCTCATCTGTACGGGGAAAGGGAATCCAGACTGGAACTTCTCGGGTCCACATGGCGCAGGTCGGATCATGTCTCGGTCGGCCGCGCGGAAACGCGTCGATTTCAAAGAATTCAAACGTTCGATGGAAGGTGTCTGGTCGACATCAGTTCGCCCATCGACAATCGATGAATCACCATTTGTGTATAAGTCGATGAAAGAAATTGTTCGTTATATCGAACCGGCCGTTCAAATCGATCAAATCATCAAGCCACTTTACAACTTCAAGGCGAACTGAGTCACGTACTCAGTCTCGTCTTTTTCTTTTTTCGTAAAATCTGATACGCTTACATCGAGGTGAACGATATGGAAAAGCGGTTAAGTGACTTATCGAAATATGAGTTAGAGCAAGAGATTCAAGCATTACATGAACGGAAACGAAAGGCTGAACAGATGGGCATGGTCAGCGAAATTGAAGTCGTCCTTCGACGGATTGCGATTGCCGAAAGCTATTTGATTGACCCATCATCGTTTCGTCCAGGTGAAACATATGTCGTCAATTACAATGACCGTCCGTTTCGCTTGAAATTCGTCAACGGCGTCATGGGCTGGGGGACGTTTGAAGGTGAGATGACAGAACGGGCCATCCCGCTCTCAGAATTGTCGGAGGTGAAACGATGAACCGGAACGAACAATATGAACGGCTCGCGGTCATTTTAAAAGAGAAGAATGACGTCTTGAACGATTCAGAAGCGGTGACGTGGGTCGAAGTGTTATGGGAAGATTTTGAGACCTCACTTGCCAAGGCGGGCGAACCGTATCCGGGAGAGGCAAAGGCTT
Organism: Exiguobacterium sp. s181; assembly: GCF_018617125.1. Classification (GTDB taxonomy): domain Bacteria; phylum Bacillota; class Bacilli; order Exiguobacteriales; family Exiguobacteriaceae; genus Exiguobacterium; species Exiguobacterium profundum. The sequence goes on along the minus strand of NZ_JACSJM010000004.1, from coordinate 19,786 downwards.
TCCAATACGTCATTCAACAGATTGATGCATATGGGGCACAGCTCCATTTGTTCCAAACGAAAAACGAAAAGTTCAAGCATTTGATGTCTGAACGGAACTTACACTGAGTCACGTCCTTGGGGCGTGATTTTTTTATTGCAATTCGTCAACAATTCGTTATAATGAAGGTCGCTAATAGTTTGTTTTAAAGTATAGTATAGATAAACTTTCTTTAGTTGAACTCATGTTTCACTAAACACGAAGGAGGCGTTCAGTCGTTGGAAGTAGGTCAAAACATTAAGCGGCTCCGAATCAAAAAAGGATTGACCCAAGAGGAGCTGGCGGAACGTACCGATTTGAGTAAAGGATATATTTCTCAAATCGAGCGGGATTTAAGCTCTCCCTCACTAGAAACGTTATTTGATTTATTGAATGTCCTCGGGAGTTCCCCGAAAGAGTTTTTCGATGAAGACTTGAATCAAAAAGTGGTGTATACCGTTGACGATCGCACCATCTATACGGATGAAGAACGTAAATATCGGACAGAATGGCTCATCCCGGAATCGAATGAAAAAGAGATGGAGCCCATCCTTGTCACATTTTTCAAACATGGAGAGTTCAAACAATATGAGCCTTCGCGTTCGGAGACGCTCGTATACGTCTTGTCCGGCAAAATCGCCTTGAAATTAGGGAACCACACATATTTTGCCAAGACAGGGGAAACCCTTTATTATGTCGCCTCGGATTCGCATCAACTCGTCAACGACAACGACGGGGAGAGCGAATGTCTCATCGTCGCGACCCATTCATATTTATAAGTCAACAGAGGAGGAAACAGCATGAATGCAGAGACAATTATTCGCTTTGACCACGTGTCAAAGCGTTACGACGACACAGTCGTCCTTGAAGATATCAGTTTTGAGATTGAGCGTGGGAAGTTTTATACGCTTCTCGGTCCATCGGGATGTGGGAAGACGACGATTTTGCGTCTCATCGCCGGATTTACCGATGCGACCGAAGGAGATATTCACTTCAGCGGGAAGCGGATCAACGATGTGCCCGCCAACAAACGACAAGTGAACACCGTGTTCCAAGATTATGCGCTGTTTCCTCATTTAAACGTATTTGAGAATGTCGCATTCGGCCTCCGCATTAAAAAATTGAAAGAAGCAGATGTGAAAGCGAAAGTGGAGCAGGCTCTCAAGTTTGTTAACTTAGAAGGATACGGCTCGCGCGAAATCGATGAGATGTCAGGTGGACAGCGTCAACGTGTCGCCATCGCCCGCGCAATCGTAAATGAGCCGGAGGTCATTCTCCTTGATGAACCGCTTTCTGCCTTAGACTTGAAACTTCGTACGGAGATGCAATATGAACTTCGTGAGTTACAGCAACGTCTTGGCATCACCTTCATTTTTGTCACACACGACCAAGAAGAGGCGCTCGCCATGTCGGATGAGATTTTCGTCATGAACAACGGGAAAATTGTTCAGAGTGGGACACCGACTGATATTTATGATGAACCGATCAACCGTTTCGTCGCAGACTTTATCGGTGAATCCAATATCGTGCCGGGTGTCATGCCGGAAGACAATGTCGTCACGTTTGCTGGTAAAACGTTTGACTGTGTCGACCAAGGATTTGACCGCAATGAAAAAGTTGAGGTCATCATTCGTCCGGAAGACTTAGAGATGACATCGGTCGATGCAGCGAAACTCGTTGTCGACGTCGATTCTCAATTGTTCCGAGGTGTCCACTACGAGATTTGCTGTTATGACCAAGAAGGAAACGAATGGCTCGTCCACTCGACGAAGAAATCAATCGTCGGATCAAAAATCGGATTGACGTTTGACGAAGAAGCGATTCACGTCATGCGACTAGGTGAAACAGAAGAAGAATTTGACCGTCGTCTCGAATCCTACGAGGAGGTCCCTCATGAATCAAACTAATCAGACCGCAAAGACGGTATATTTGACGACCTATTGGATTTGGATCGCCTTGTTCGTCATCGCACCACTCGTCCTCGTCGTCTATTATTCCTTTTTTGATATCGATGGGAATTTGAGTTTAGAAAACTATCAGACGTTCTTCACGTCGACGTATTTGTCGATGACGCTCTCGTCGTTCTGGTATGCGTTTCTCATTACGTTCTTCTCGTTACTCGTCGGGTATCCGACGGCATATTTGTTGACGAAGACGAAGCATAAACAGCTTTGGCTCTTGCTCATCTTGCTGCCGTCATGGATTAACTTGTTGTTAAAGGCGTATGCGTTCCTTGGTATTTTTGGAACGTACGGGATTACGAATCAATTTTTAGAAGCCATCGGTATTGGGACGAAACAGATTCTATTCACCGATTTCAGTTTCGTCTTTGTTTCTGTATACATCTTCATCCCGTTCATGATTTTGCCGATTTACAACGCCATTGAGAAGTTACCGCCATCACTCGTCTACGCATCCCGTGATTTAGGTGCATCGAACTGGACGACATTCCGACGTGTCATCTTCCCGTTGACGCTTGACGGTGTCAAATCGGGGATTCAAATCGTCTTTATTCCGGCATTATCGCTCTTCATGATCACCCGACTCATCGCCGGGAACCGAGTCATCACACTCGGTACAGCGATTGAACAACAATTCCTTGTCACGCAAAACTGGGGGATGGGCTCGACGATTGCCGTCTTCCTCATCTTGGCGATGGTTCTTGTCATGGTCGTCACACGTGACTGGGGTGCGAAAGGAGCGGTTCGTCGATGAAACGTAAACGATTCAAATTATCAAATCTATACTTGGCGGCCGTGTTCTTCATCTTGTATGCGCCAATTCTATATTTGGTCTTCTACTCGTTCAACAGTGGCGGAACGATGAGTAACTTCGAAGGGTTCACCCTCGAATGGTACAAGTCGCTCTTCACGGACACGAGACTTCTCGTCATCGTCTTGAATACGATCGTCATCGCGCTGCTCTCGGCGACGATTTCGACCGTGCTCGGTGTCATCGGGGCACTCGCCATCTATACGGCGAAACAAAAGTATACGAAGACGTCCCTCTTATCATTGAACAACGTCTTGATCGTGAGCCCGGACGTCATCATCGGGGCCTCCTTCTTGATCCTCTTCACGATGCTAGGGATTCAGTTAGGCTTTTATTCGGTTCTCTTGTCGCACATCGCCTTCTCGGTTCCGATTGTCGTCATCTTGGTGTTGCCAAAACTTCAAGAGATGAGTCCGACGTTGATTGATGCGTCACGTGACCTAGGTGCCAGCACGTGGGACGTATTGACGAAAGTCATTCTGCCATATATCACGCCAGGGGTATTTGCCGGTTTCTTCACGGCACTCACCTATTCGTTAGATGACTTTGCTGTCACATTCTTCGTGACAGGGAACGGCTTCACGACCCTCGCCGTAGAAGTCTATTCGCGGGCACGTCAAGGTATCTCGCTTGAAATCAATGCGTTGTCTGCGATTCTGTTCCTCTTCACGCTCATACTTGTCATCGGATATTATGTGTTGGCGCAACGAGGGTCAAAGGAGGTTAGACGATGAAAAAACTAGTCATCATGTTGGCTGTGCCATTGATTGTCAGCTTTGGTCTCCTTCTTTGGATTCAGCAACTGAATGCTGCGCAAGGATTCGGCGGCGACAACACACTGGTCGTCTACAACTGGGGAGATTATATCGATGAGGACTTGATCGGTGAGTTCGAAGAGCAGAGCGGGTTGAAGGTCGTTTATCAAACGTTCGACTCGAACGAAGCGATGCTTACGAAAATTGAGCAAGGCGGTACGGCCTTTGATGTCGCCGTTCCATCCGATTATGCGATCAGTAAGATGAGAGAGGAGAACCTCCTTCTTCCGATCGATTACGATAAACTCGAAAACTTTGATAACATCGATCCGCGTTTCCTCGATAAATCGTTCGACCCGGGTAACAAGTACTCGGTCCCTTATTTCTGGGGTACGGTCGGGATCGTCTACAATCCTGAACTAGTCGATGGTGAGATCACATCATGGAACGATCTTTGGGAAATGCCGCTCGAGAACGACATTCTCCTTGCGGACGGGACACGTGAAGTGATGGGCTTCGGCCTGAACTCGCTTGGGTACTCCCTCAACACGACGAATAAAGATGAGTTGATTGAGGCGGAAGAAAAGTTAACGACGCTTTGGCCGAACATCAAAGCGATTGTCGGAGACGAAATCAAAATGCTGATGGCGAACCGTGAAGCAGCGGCAGCCGTCGTCTGGTCCGGGGATGCGTCAGAAATCATGTATGAGAACGAAGAACTGACGTATGTCATTCCGGAAGAAGGCACGAATCTCTGGTTTGATAACCTCGTCATCCCAAGTACGGCAAAAAACGTGGACGGGGCACATCAGTTCATCGACTTTATGTTAGATGCTGAGATTGCGGCACGTAACACGGATTATGTCGGATACTCAACACCGAACGAAGCGGCTCTCGAATTCTTGGATGAAGAAGTCACATCGGATGAACGATTCTACCCGTCTCGTGAAGTGACACAGGACCTTGAAGTGTATGAAAACCTAGGGAAGCGCATGAACGCTTACTATAACGAATTGTATTTACGCTTTAAAATGCAGAGTAAATGACGAAACATCCCCGCGCTCATCTGAGTACGGGGATGTTTGTTTACTGCTTGATTGTCGATTTGATGTCTTCGATATGTTTCAAGGTGACAGTCGTGTCGACTTGTGTGAAGGAGTGTAAGATTTCGTACAGGCGGACTTGCTCATCGAGATCGAAAATAAAATCTTGGTAGGTGATCAGCTCTTTGATCCACTGTTGGCGATTGAGCACAGGGACCTCGGCAGATTCGATTTGTTTGAGCGTCGAACGATTGCTGAATACAATCCATGAGTGGAGATGGGTTCGGTCCACTCCAAGCACTTGCTCGATGGCTTTGAGATGTAATTCATTTTGTTTGATCGGATTGAAGAAACGATGCTTTTTACGGCGGGGGAGTGTCTGTGTCCAGTATCGGTCACGTGCCCGACCGAATATCCAACCGCTATAGTTTTTAGATTCGATGACATGTACCCCGGATTGGTTGATCAGAATGACATCGATCTCAGTGGTTCGATCTTTTTTAGAAGGATGGGGGAGATACAGGTTTGTCAAAATCAACGGTTGAAAGAACTTTGACTCAATCTCCGCCACACATAGATACTCTCCGAATAGACCGGTGTCTTGAACCACTTTGAAGTAAGAATGTCGAGTTTGTTGAGAATATTGACTGTTTTGATAACGTTTGACCTTATAGATGATGATGAGTGTGAGGACGAGAAATATGGGTGCGAATATGCTGATCAAGGTGACGAAAATACCTTCGAACAATTCTGTTAGTAGTGAAGCCATCAAATCCCTCCCTTTGTATCCACTATACAAGAAGCGAGATGATTCATATGTATATTTTTTACAATCGAGGATAATCGTTTTCTACATCATAAAGGACCCATCGAAATGGGTCCTTTTGCTTAGGTTTCATGCTTCAGCGCCTCACGCTCTTCTTTTGTAAAGACTCGAGAACGTCCTAAAAATCGTTTCCCTTCGACACCTTCGAGTGAAAACATACCACCCCGACCATCGACCACATCGATGATTAGTTGTGTATGTTTCCAATAATCATACTGTTTCTCATGGATATAGAAGGGCGTCTCGCCGATTTCACCGAGAAGAACGTCGTGGTCGCCCACCATGAACTCGTCACGTGGGAAACACATGGGAGAACTCCCGTCACAACATCCTCCTGACTGATGAAAGAGGAGGGGACCGTGTTTCGATTTGAGACGTTCGATGAGTTCGAGCGCGGCGGGGGTGGCCTCGACTCGTCTCACCATCTTAGAAGAACCCGAGTTTTTGTTCGCTGTAGCTGACGAGCATGTTTTTCGTACGCTGATAGTGACCGAGCATCATCTTATGGTTCTCACGTCCAATCCCAGACATTTTGTAACCACCGAATGCAGCATGTGCCGGATAGGAGTGGTAACAGTTGATCCAGACACGTCCTGCTTGAATTTCACGACCGAAGCGATATGCACGGTTCATGTCTCGTGTCCACACGCCTGCCCCGAGTCCGTAAAGCGTATCGTTCGCGATGGCGAGTGCCTCCGCATCGTCTTTGAACGTCGTGACGGATAAGACCGGTCCAAAAATCTCTTCTTGGAAGATTCGCATCTTGTTATGGCCTTTGAAGATCGTCGGTTGAATGTAATACCCATCCGCGAGCTCTCCGTCCATCATGTTGCGCTCTCCACCGATTAGGCATTCTGCGCCCTCGTCTTTCCCGATTTGGAGATAAGACAGGATTTTCTCCATCTGTTCGTTCGACGCTTGTGCACCCATCATGACATCGGCATCGAGTGGGTTGCCGAGCTTGATTGCTTTGACGCGTTCTAGCACGCGTTCCATGAACTTGTCATAAATCGACTCTTGAATCAAGGCGCGAGATGGGCACGTACAGACTTCCCCTTGGTTCAAGGCGAACATGACGAGACCTTCAATCGCTTTATCAAAGAAATCGTCATCCGCGTCCATGATGTCGGCAAAGAAGATGTTTGGTGACTTCCCACCGAGCTCAAGCGTGACAGGGATGATGTTTTGAGAAGCGTATTGCATAATGAGGCGACCCGTTGTCGTCTCACCCGTGAAGGCGACTTTATCGACACGGTCACTCGATGCGAGCGGTTTTCCTGCTTCGAGACCGAAACCGTTCACGATATTGATGACACCAGGTGGTAATAAATCTTCGATGAGTTCCATGAGAACCATGATTGAAGAAGGGGTTTGTTCTGCCGGTTTTAAGACGACACAGTTTCCGGCAGCGAGTGCCGGCGCGAGTTTCCACACCGCCATCAAAATCGGGAAGTTCCACGGAATGATTTGAGCGACGACACCGAGCGGCTCATGGAAATGATAGGCGACCGTATCATGGTCGAGTTCACTGATGCCACCTTCTTGTGAGCGGATGACCCCTGCGAAGTAACGGAAGTGGTCGATGGCGAGCGGAAGGTCAGCGTTGAGCGTTTCCCGAACGGCCTTCCCATTTTCCCATGTTTCCGCGTAGGCGAGCATTTCGAGGTTCTCTTCCATGCGGTCTGCAATTTTATTCAAGATGACAGAACGTTCCGTGACAGACGTTTTGCCCCAATCGTCTTTGGCTGCATGAGCGGCATCCAAAGCAAGTTCAATATCCTCTTTCGTTGAGCGGGCGACTTCACATAATACTTTCCCATTTACAGGAGATGTGTTTTCAAAGTATTCTCCACCAGCCGGTGCGGTCCACTTTCCGTTAATGTAGTTCTCATAACGGTCCTTAAACTGTACTTTCGTTCCTGCTGAGTTCGGTACTTCATAAATCATGATCGTTCCTCCCTTTTCATACGAGATAAAGGAGTTATGTATGCGCTTACATTTAGCAGTAAGCGAACGACTCCCTTTTTTTGATCGTAACGGTATGATGTGATAAAAGTCAAAATTTTTTGACAATAATTTGTCAATCTTTTGTAAAGACGTTTTGAACTCAAGATTTGTGGAAATGACTAGATTGTACACATTAATTCATCCATAAGGAGTGAGTCACGATGGCTAAGACATATCAGATTGACCCGGCGCATAGTTCGATCACGTTCACGGTCAAGCACATGATGATTTCCAAGGTGAAGGGCGAGTTCAAAGAATTTGATATTAAGGCGAACGGTGAGCCGAGCGATTTAGCGAATGCGAGTGTGAAAGTGACGATTCAGGCAGCATCGATCGACACCAACAACACGGATCGGGATAATCACCTCCGTTCAGGCGATTTCTTCAATGCCGAGGAACATCCGCATCTCGTCTTTCATTCCACTTCTTTCCGTTCAAAAGGAGGCGGAGAATTCGAATTGACAGGGGATTTAACGATTCGAGGAACGACTCGGGAAGAGACGTTTGAAGTGGAGTATGAGGGAAGCGCAAAAGACCCATGGGGCAATACGAAACACGCCTTCTCCGGAGAAGGGTCGCTCAACCGTGAGGACTATGGATTAACGTGGAACCAAGCGCTTGAGGCGGGTGGTGTCCTCGTCGATAAGAAAGTCAAATTCGAGTTCGAGCTCCAATTCACTGAATCGGAAGCATAAGAAAAGTCGCTCATCTGAGCGACTTTTTATTGTTCGTATACCAATTTTTTCTGAAGGCTGTCTTCACTAAACACCCAACCTGTAAACGATGACAACACGTCATTCGTCTGCTCGTCGACGATAACGACGGCAACAAACGGATACATGTTTTTAGAGAAATAACGCAAGTTTGTGAAGCGGTATTCGATCATCCCGTTATGGCGTGTCACGGTGTACGTGTGAATTTTAGAAAATTCGAGGAACGCCTGTAAGTCAGCATTTTTCCGAGCCTCTACGAAATGGAGGTCTTCTTCTCCTGGCATCGGTTTGTCGCGGAAGCGACCGCATTCGATGACTTTGCCTTTTTTTACTTTTACGGCTCCGAGACCATCGCGGAAACGGACGGCGACATGCCAGTCATCCCAACCGATTCCTGGTGAGATGAACAATTCATGTGCCCCTGCAAAGTGTCTCGCCACGGTAGCGAGCGCACGGTTACGTAATTTAAACTGAATGGCATAGTAACTGATGACAAGCGCAATAAGCAGTGCAAAAATAGGGACAGTCGCACCCGTTATCATCCATAATGCATATGCACCGTAATAAGCGGAGAACAAGTACGGATCAAACGTCCCGATCACGCCCCAGCCGATCCATTTTTTCGAAAAAGGTTGTAGCGCTTGCGTCCCGTAGGCATTGAACAAGTCGACCGTGACATGGAGCAACACGGCGATTTGTGCCATGACCCATAGAGAGGCAGGATTGACGCCGAGGACCGTCCCGATGACGGCGCTGACGATGATTGGCCAAGCAAGAAGCGCGGTGATTCCATGTGAACGACCACGATGTTGGCGTAAATACGTACTATTTCCTTTTAACTTAAAGACGGTGTCGAAGTCTGGTGCATGTGAGCCGACGAGAGCCGTGGCTGTCATGGCTAAAAACAGTTGTGCATCACCTGACACTTCCGGGCTGAGCGTCGCGATGGCACTTAATCCAAGTCCCATACCAATGTGTGTCGCAGTATCCAATGTGCGTCAGCACCTCCATCAATAATGAAAGAATTACGTCATCTATTCCTATTTATCATACAATATTTTTAAAACGAGGGGAAACACAATGCTTAATCTTGATAAATTGTTCACAAATTATAATATTCATCATTTTAATGAGGAACTCGTCACCTGGTTCAATCGCGAAAAGCGTGATTTACCTTGGCGTCATGCGAAAAATCCTTATCGCGTGTGGGTGAGTGAAGTGATGTTGCAACAGACACGAGTCGATACGGTCATCCCATATTACAACCGGTTCATGGAACGCTTTCCGACGCTCGAAGATCTCGCAGCTGCTGACACGGATGAGGTCGTAAAGTATTGGGAAGGGCTCGGGTACTACTCTCGCGTCCGGAACTTACATGAAGCGGTCAAAGAAGTCGCTTCTGTTTACGAGGGAATCGTCCCGGAGGAGAAAGAACGTTTCGAGAAACTAAAAGGGGTCGGACCGTATACGACGGGAGCCGTACTGTCGATTGCCTACAATCAACCGGAGCCGGCTGTGGATGGAAACGTCATGCGCGTGATGTCCCGTCAATTCGGAATCTATGACGACATCGCACTGCCGAAGACACGCAAAATCTTCGAACAAGTCGTTCGTCGATTGATGGACCCGACTCACGCATCCGATTTTAACGAGGGAGTGATGGAGTTGGGTGCTACGGTCTGCACACCGAAAAATCCGATGTGCTCGCTCTGTCCCGTGCAAGACACTTGTTATGCATATGCGCATCATGTACAAGATGAGCTACCGGTCAAAACGAAGAAGGGAGCAGCACGTGTCGAAATGTATGACGCGCTATGCATCGAGAGAGACGGAAAAATCGCATATGAACAACGACCGGACAAAGGGTTGCTCGCTGGGATGTGGCAATATCCGCTTATGGATCGAGGAACGGGGGAACAACTTAACGGAACGTATCTCGGGCAAGTGAAGCATGTCTTCTCTCATATCGTTTGGTATATCGATTTGTATCGTGTCGATACGCTTCCGACGGATGACGTCGTCTGGCTAGACGCTTCGGAACGCGAGGTGAAGACGGTTTCTGTTGCTCAACAAAAATTAGAACGATTGGTAGGTGACGAACGTGAGACGATTTGAGGTAGAGTCGACATATGATACGACGGTAGATGTGCTTTGGGATTTGTTACAGGATGCCTCGCTTTTGACGAAGCTGACAAAGTTTCCTAAAGTACGCTTAGAGGGGGACGGCGCCTCGGTCGAAGGGAATGAAGTGAAGTTGTTCGTTGGGGTCGGTCCGGTGGAACTGCCATGGACCAGTGCCATCACCGTTGTGGGGAACCAGGCATTCTGCGATCAAGGAAAGACGTTACCGTTTCCGTTCAAGCGGTTCACACACGTGCATCGGGTTGAGTCGCGTGATGGTAAGGTGGTCATGATCGATGAAGTAACGTTCGATAGCTATGTTCCGAACATACTCGTCGAGTATTTCGTGCTTCGGCCGATGTTCCAAGAACGGGCGCGGGCCTTCCAAAAAACACTAAATTCATGAAAATAAGAGATTTCCTTTTTCATTGGTTCTGAAAGTCGCTATAATTAAATATGAAAATTGTATAGCATCATAGCGGAAAGGAGGAGCTTATGAGCTTATTTCCCAAAGCAGGTAGCAAAATCGAGATACAGAGCTACAAGCACAACGGAACTTTGCATCGCGTTTGGGAAGAAACGCTCGTCCTTCAGTCGTCAAAAACGGATATGATCGGATTCAATGACCGCATCATGGTCAGCGAGTCAGACGGTCGGCAATGGAGAACGCGAGAGCCGGCAATTTGCTACTTTTCATCTGAGTATTGGTTCAATGTCATCTGTATGATTCGCGAAGACGGGATTTACTACTACTGTAATCTAGGTTCGCCGACTACATTTGATGGGGATGAACGTGCCATCAAATACATCGATTACGATTTGGACATCAAGGTGTTCCCGGATATGTCGTATACGATTTTAGATGAAGATGAATATGAGCGGCATCGTCGCGAGATGAATTATCCGAAAGCGATTGATCGAATCTTGAAGCAGAACGTGCAAGAACTGATCAACTGGATTCGAGGACGGAAAGGGCCGTTCAACCCAACATTCGTCGATGAATGGTATCGCGAATACGAAGCACGTTATCGGAGATGATTCCTCATCTCCGCTTTTTTTCTTAAGTCAGGAGGCATTATGGGTAGTATTAAACGTTATTTGCAGTTTGTTCGTCCGTATAAGAAACAGATTGCCCTCACCATTTTCGTCGGGATTTTGAAGTTTTCCATCCCGCTCGGATTACCGTTACTTTATAAATATGTCATCGATAACTATTTGACGGATGATGCGCCGAAGCAGGACTACACGACGCTCGTCTGGTTATTCAGCATCGTTTTCTTCGTCTTCCTGGTCCTCAAGCCGCCGATCGAGTATTTGCGTCAATATTTGGCGCAGTGGGCCGCGACGCGTGTCTTGTTCGATGTGCGGAACCGGTTATTCGACCACGTCCAGAAGTTGTCACTCCGCTATTATTCAAACAATAAGACGGGACAAATCATTTCACGGATTATCAACGACGTCGAACAGACGAAAGACTTCGTCATCACCGGTCTGATGAATATTTGGCTCGACATGATCACCATTCTTATCGCCATCGGGATCATGTATACGATTGACCCGCAACTCACGCTGATTGCGATTTTACCACTTCCGTTTTATGCGATCGCAGTCCGCTATTTCTATGGACGGTTGCGTCGTTTGACGCGTGAACGGTCGGCGGCACTCGCTGACCTACAAGGGCATTTGACAGAGCGCGTCAACGGGATGGCGGTCATTCGGAGTTTTGCGCTAGAGCCATATGAGAATAAGGCATTTGAACAACAGAACGGTGGCTTCTTGAACGCGGCACTCAAACATACGAGTTGGAACGCCAAGACGTATGTCGTCGTATCGACCATCACTGACATCGCGCCGATCCTCATCTTCACGACGGCATCGTGGCTCGTCATTCAAGAAGCGGTATCGCTCGGGACGCTTGTCGCGTTCATCGCGTATATCGACCGACTCTATGCGCCGCTCGGTCGTCTCGTCAACTCGGCGACGACACTCACGCAGTCGGTCGCTTCGATGGACCGTGTCTTTGAGTTCTTGGATGAGACATATGATATCGAGGAGAAACCGAACGGGTTCGTCCCGTTGTCGACAGCGGGTAAAATCGACCTTGAGCATGTGAGTTTTTCGTATGAACAGGACGGGACACGAGCGTTGAACGATGTGAACCTTCAAATCCGCTCCGGGGAACGCGTGGCGTTTGTCGGAATGTCCGGTGGAGGGAAATCGACACTCGTCAGTTTGATTCCGCGTTTCTATGACGTGACGGATGGAAGCATCAAAATCGACGGCATCGATGTGCGTGATTTCAAATTACGTGCACTCCGCGACCAGATTGGGATGGTCATGCAGGATTCGGTCCTCTTCAGCGAATCGGTTGCCATGAATATTCGGATGGGAAAACCGGATGCGACGGATGAGGAAGTCATCGCGGCGGCCAAGGCGGCGAACGCCCATGAGTTCATCTCGAAACTACAGGACGGATATGCGACACCGGTCGGGGAGAAAGGTGTCAAACTGTCTGGTGGACAGAAGCAGCGGCTTGCGATTGCACGCGTCTTCTTGAAGAATCCACCGATCTTGATTTTAGACGAGGCGACGAGTGCGCTTGATTTAGAAAGTGAAGCGATGATTCAAGACTCGCTGGCCCGTCTGACGAAAGGACGGACGACGTTAATCGTTGCCCACCGCTTGTCGACCATAACGGACGCCGATCAAATCGTCGTCGTGGATAACGGTCAAATCATGGAGACGGGAACGCATGAAGAGTTGATGCGTCGTCGCGGGGCGTATTATGACCTGTATATGATTCAAGATTTAGCCGTAGTCGAATAATAAAAAAGTCGAGTCCTATGGGCTCGACTTTTTTAGCGGTCTAAAAATCGTTTACGAACATCCGGGGAAGGGAGTGTGCACACTTCCTTTTTCCCAAATAGACGTGTCCGATGTTTGGCGAATAACGCATATCCATGATCACGAATCGGTCTAGGTATGAAACGAATGAGTCGAAGCAGGCGCCAACGGCCATCAAGGTGTTCGGCAATTCGAATCGCAGCGTCTGATTTTAAGTAAGGAACCCCTTCCTCAATATAGACGATGCTGTCGACTGATTCCGGGATCCGGTGTCGTGTTCGGAGCGACTGACCGACCTCGCTTTGGAGCGAAGCAAAGTGAATCGAGGCGTGTCGATCATGACGAATGATGAACTGGACACTGGCATCACAGAAGTTGCAATCGCCATCAAATAAAACAATCGCAGGCAAGTACTTCGCCTCCTTCATCGTACTGTTTTACCGTTTTGTCTTCATGTTAAACGTCAAGCAGCGAGTTGGCGAGCAGGTTGCATCTTATAGAGCGATACATAATACAAGTAAGCACCGAAGGCACCGAAGACGAACATGTAACCGCTCATCAAGACCGGACCGATGAACGCGCCAACGACAATGCCTGCCGCGGCAACCAATTTGGCTCCGTGGAACGTGAGGCCGCCGAATGCAAGATAAGAGGCACGGCGTTCAGGGTCGAGGAGGTCAACCTGTTTCACTTGTCGAATCGGCGAGTAGAGGAGTTCGCCAATTGTGAAGATAATCGCGAGTACGGTCAGGACGATAAAGGAGTTCATCGAGGTAATGGCGGCGTATGCTGTGATATATAACGATAAACCAATGAAAAATATGGTCTTCTCTTTGAAACGTTTGACGAACGCAGTAACCGCAAACGTGATGGCGACGACGAGCAAGGTATTCTCTAGTTGCATAAACGCCATCATGCGAACCCCATCAACAGGTATTCCGAGAATTTGACGACTTTCGAATGACTCTGCTAAATGAACACCGATATAGTTCGCCATATGAAACTCGGTCGAAAAGACGAGCATACTTCCAAATACGAATGTGATCCATCGGCGGTCGCGTAACGCGATTTTATAGTTTTCGATGACACCATGAATCGGGTTTGACGGTGTTGAGCGGTTGCCAGTATATGTGTCGACCAAGAAACGTTGAAGAATGATTGTGGTCACAGTGAGAATGACCGTCATACCGATAAAGAGAGCGAAACGATGGTCGCGATAAAAGGCGCCGCCGAGCATGACGCCTCCGGCAATCGCTAAATTGACGAGCCAGTAGTCATACACGTAGATGGCTTTTCGATTTGATTCTTCCATAGAATCGATGACAATCGCCTCAAGTGCCGGATAGTTCAATCCGTTCGAAATGGCATGTCCGAAGTAGAGGATGGCAACGATGAGTGCCCAGTTATTCGATGGGTGAATCGCGATGGTCATCCCAAGAAAACAGATGATTTGAATCACCTGACCAATCTGTAAGACAACCTTCCGATTGAACCGATCGGAAAAGTATCCACCGAATAGACCGGTCAAGTAACCGACGATAACGAATGAGGTCATGATGATACCGGCTGGCACTTTCCCCAACTCTTCTGAGAAATAGAGTGCCATGAATGGGAAAATGGCTGATCCGACGATTCGAATGCAAAATCCGCAAACGAGTCGTAAGCGGACATTTAATGGAAAATCATTAAATTTCATATGGTGAGCACCTCCTTGGTTCTACTGTAATGGGGGACGGTACTCAGTAAAAAGAGACACTTTTTTTGAAGATGTCCCCTTTTAGACGAAAAAAAGAGATGCTTGCGCATCTCCTTCTTACAATTGGGCAAACGAGCGATTGACCGCTTCGATTGTCTCTTCGATATCTTGTTCCGTATGCTCTGTCGTCAAGAACCAGGCTTCATATTTTGATGGAGCCAAGTTCACGCCATTCTCAAGCATCAACTTGAAGAAGCGTCCGAACTTCTCACCATCTGACTTTTCCGCACCTTCATAGTCGGTGACGATTTCATCCGTGAAGTAAACGGTAAGGGCACCTTTTAAGCGGTTGAGCGTGATCGTGACATCATGCTTTTCTGCCGCCTCGCGGATGCCGGCTTCCAGTTTCGCACCGAGTGCGTCTAATTTCTCATAGACACCAGGTTGCTCGAGCACTTCCAGGCAAGCGATTCCTGTCGCCATCGAGGCCGGGTTACCGGCCATCGTGCCGGCTTGATATGCAGGTCCGAGTGGGGCGACCGTCTCCATGATTTCAGCCTTCCCGCCGTAAGCGCCGATCGGTAGACCACCACCGATGATTTTACCAAGTGCCGTCATATCTGGTTCGATGCCATACACTTGTTGGGCACTTCCGTATGTGAAACGGAACGCCGTGATGACTTCATCATAGATGACGAGTGCGCCGTGTTCATGTGTGATGTCGTTGACAGCTTGGAGGAAACCTGGCTTCGGTTCAACGATTCCGAAGTTCCCGACAATCGGTTCGACGAGCACACAAGCGACCTGGTCTCCCCATTCTTTCATCATCTCGCGATACGCTTCGACGTCGTTGAACGGGACGGTGATGACTTCTTTGGCAGTGGCTTTTGTTACACCTGCAGAGTCCGGAGAACCGAGCGTCGCTGGACCACTACCTGCTGCAATCAGCATGAGATCCGAATGTCCGTGGTAACAACCGCTGAATTTCACAACAAGTTCACGACCAGTGTAAGCACGGGCGACTCGTACCGTCGTCATGACGGCTTCTGTTCCGGAGTTGGTGAATCGTACCTTATCCATCGAAGGGATGGCTTGTTTTAGTTTCTTCGCAAATTCAACCTCGAGACGGTGTGGTGTCCCGTATAATAAACCTTTTGAAGAAGCGTTCATAAGCGCTTCATGAATGTGTGGATGGGCATGGCCGGTAATGATTGGACCATATGCCGCCAAATAATCGATGTAGCGATTCCCGTCTACATCATAGAAATAGGCGCCTTCGCCGCGTTCCATATAAACAGGGGCGCCGCCACCAACTGCTTTAAATGAGCGAGATGGACTGTTGACACCTCCGACGATGTGAGTGAGTGCATCT
This sequence comes from Exiguobacterium sp. s181, assembly GCF_018617125.1. Classification (GTDB taxonomy): domain Bacteria; phylum Bacillota; class Bacilli; order Exiguobacteriales; family Exiguobacteriaceae; genus Exiguobacterium; species Exiguobacterium profundum. The sequence goes on along the minus strand of NZ_JACSJM010000004.1, from coordinate 3,619 downwards.
TGGTATAATGCATCGGATGACTGACGATTTGATGAAGTAGTCATATGTATTGCCTCCTTATTCAAATTCGCACTTATTGTATCATAGCCGTCAACCGCATAAGCTCAGTGTTTGACGAGTAGTTGAGAAATCAGTACACTATTTATAAAGATTACTATGTAAGAAATAAGTTAATGTTCAAAACTATTTCGCATGAATTTTATAGAAGAAATGAGGGATTGACGTGGGAAGCGAAATGCTTGACCATGCTGTTCAGTCGCTCCGGGAACATGGAGTCAGAATGACGCCTCAGCGCCAGGCCATTTTGGAGTACCTCGTCACGGAGCATAGTCACCCGACAGCGGATGACATTTATAAGGCACTTGCCGCACGGTTTCCAAATATGAGTGTGGCCACTGTATATAACAACTTGCGCGTTTTTAAAGAGGTGGGCCTCGTTCAAGAGATGAACTATGGGGACGCCTCGAGTCGTTTTGACTTTGTGACGTCGAAGCACTATCACATCATCTGTGATACGTGTGGAAAAGTCGTCGACTTTAACTATCCTGTATTAGATGAAATCGAATCGGTTGCATCACAATTGACTGGATTCAAAGTTGATCGTCACCGTCTTGAAGTGTACGGAACGTGCCCGTCTTGTCAGTCTGAACAATCGCAAACACATTAAAAAACCACATCCGACGGCTCGGATGTGGTTTTTTGTGTTAGTCCGTTTGTTGTGAATGACGTTTGTTATATTTCTCATCGAATTCTTTTCCTTCGAGTGAACGGTCGATTGTGAGCGGCTCGTCGCAGTGCATACATAAGTCGACGCGTCCGAGCATCTTCGTCTCTTTTTCACAGTTCGGACAAGTCACGATGATGGCTTTTGTCGAGGCCATCCCGACGATGAAGTAAAGAGCAGAGCTTGCAAGTACCATGACAAATCCAAGAAGCATGAAAATAATCATGAGCCAGGTGATGGATTTTGCGAGAAGACCGAGATACATGACACCGATCCCGCCGAAGATAAGAAGTAATGCTATATTACGTGCGCGGTTGATTTTGTTCCCCCGTTTTTTCATGAGTGAATCCCTCCAATAGTCTGTCTCTATCATAGCTCATCTTCAAACGAGTGAGAAGTTCCTGCACTTTTTCGGCAGGAGTTTTTTGAAAAGAGGGCGAATTTGATTCGTATCGAAAATGACAATCGTCATATATATAGTCAACTTGCGATTGGGAGAGAAGGGGTCCAGATGACGATGGAATATGCGACTCGCACCATTTACTCAGAATATGCTGCATTAAAAACGACACTCGGTATTATTGAGGTGAAGAAAAAACGGGCACGTGATCCGTTGACGGATCAGTCGGATCGCCTGCTCATTGTGATTGAAGCAAAACCAGAACCGTTTTGGACGGTGAAACACTATCAGGTCGGTCAAGAAAAAATTGTCCTGCACGTAGTCAGTGACTCGATGATGGATCGGTGGATTGTCTTGAATGAAAATCGGCGAGCCATTCATTGGATTGAAGACGGAATCGTCTTGTTCGAACGAAATGAGTACATTTTAGAGTTACGACAGCGCAACCGTAATTTAACGAATCGGGAACAACGTTTACAACTCTCAATCTCTTTCGCAAAGTTGTTGCGTCGGTTTGAAGACGGACGTTATCTATTTTTAGAAGGGGAGTTCCAAGACGCCTTCACTCAGATTCATCATGCCCTCACTCACCTGGCACGCCTCTCGATTCTTGAGGCGGGGATTCATCCGGAAATCGTATTGTGGGAACAGGTACGAGCCATTGACCTCGAGATTTATAAGCTGCACGATGAATTGGTCGGAGGACAAGAATCGCTTGAACAGCGCATCCACCTTGTCGTCATTGGCATGGAACATTTGATTCAATCGAAAGTGTTGCCGGGGACGTTGTTATTACTTCAGACGATGCAGGAGAAAGGCGGAGCGTGGACGTTCTCAGAATTGATGGAACATCCGAATTTGAATGAGCTCCGTGTCGACCTTGGAAGCATCATTGGTTTTTTAGTGAAAAAAGGGTATGTTCGAACGGTCACGAGACCGACGAAAGGGGTCGGGGTAGAGGCAGTGCTTTATGAGATTGCTTAACTTCCCTTTCCTAGGAACAATGAGGAGAAAATCAGTTATATGAAACTATTGAAATTTAGCGTGGGAACCGTCTTTATTTTATTTGTCACGATTGTGATTTCTGTCTTTGTCGCCCTTTTTACGATGGGAGACCCCATCACACTTGGGCGACCGATTATTTGGACGATATGGTATATGGCCGTTCTACTAATCATATGTATGGGACTCTATGATTTTTCGTCCTTTTCAAAACAAAAGATTCGAAGAGTTCTCGGCTGGGGTGCGTTAGTCGGTGCTGTCCTCTTCGCTTCTGTGAAAGGATATTATATGTATCAAGATAGTTTGAAGATTGAGGAACGCGGTGTGGAGTTGATGGATTATCAGCCGTTCACGGATTCAGAACAATTGGCGAGACTCGATCACGAGGCTTCGGTGAAGTTTGAGGAAGGTTTGCCGCGATTAGATGGAGCGACAGCGCTCTATCCGATGTACGCTTCATTCGTGGAAGCAGTCTATCCGGACTCGGAAACGTATGATCCATATAATGATCAAACGAGTAAAGTCGTGTCGACGACAACACCGGAAGCGTACAGCCGACTGATGAACGATCAGACCGACTTGATTTTCGTCGCTGGTCCATCTGACCGTCAATTGAAGGTTGCGAAACAAAAAAACGTTTCTTTACATATGACGGCGATTGGAAGGGAAGCATTTGTGTTCTTCGTCCATGAAGATAACCCGGTCGATTCTTTGACGATGGAACAAGTTCGGGGTATTTATTCAGGAGACATTCGGAATTGGGAAGAGGTCGGAGGGGACTCGGAATCCATTCGTGCTTTTCAACGACCGGAGGATAGTGGCAGTCAAACGGCGTTACAAAAGATGATGGGCGAACAAAAGCTCATGGAGGCGCCGGTAGAAGATGTTCCTGAAGGGATGGGTGGAATCATTCAACAAACTTCATCGTATCGGAACCATAAAAATGCGATTGGATTTTCATTTAGATACTATGCGACAGAAATGGTGCATGACTATGAAATCAAGTTACTTCGTATAGATGGAATCGAACCGACCGTTGAAACGATTCAGGATGGATCGTATCCACTGACTTCTGAATTTTATGCGGTGACTACGGAAGAGAAGGCAGAACGATATGAAGATTTTCTTCAATGGCTCGAAAGCGAGGATGGGCAGACGTTAGTTGAGAAGACGGGCTATGTCCGTCTCGATTAATACAAAGCAGAAGGTTTACTTTTCATCATGTTGATGGGAAGTAAATCTTTTTTTATTTTTATTGTTTTTTGTATTGACGAAGTGGTAAATAGAGATTATAGTTATAAACGTTGTCACGGCAAAAGATTATTTCAGAAAAACAATTTGTGAAAAAGTTGTTGACGAAAACAATCAAAACGTGATAGATTAATGAAGTCGCCAAGAGCGGCAGACGAACTTTGAAAACTGAACGATGAGGCAAAAATAAGTTTTACCATTTTTGAATGAAGCGCAAGCTTCGTCAATTTAAGAGCTATATC